>JALTYW010000049.1:3373-19698 GCA_027046415.1 Sulfurovum sp. | reverse complement strand
TCTCTGGAGAGAGTGAGGCAATTATAACCCCCAGCATAATCCCCTGCAGTGCAATCGATACAGAGAGGAGGAGGTTGATCCTGATCTTCTCCCTTGCAGGAAATGAAGGGTACGTGTAGTGCACAACAATAGCTGCAATGATACAAGATACCCCCATTAAAGTCAAGATGTACATCGGGATATGATGGGCAAAAAGTGCAAAGAGTGTACTGGTAAAGATCGTTGCTGCCAGCAGCAGGAAAGAGTGTAAGAAAGAGACTTTTGCCATGCTCTTCTGGCTGATTCCTATGGAAGAGGCGAGTGCCTGTCTGCCTATAAAGTGAAACATATTTCCGGGAAGATATTTGGCAATTTCGGTTTTGGAGAAATAGTAGTAGGCAGTTTTATAATTGAATGGCTCTGCAGCATAGTTATGCAGCATGAGGCGCCATGTAAATATCCCAAGCAGCATGGAAGCAAGATTGAGAATAAGCAGTAGTGGAAGTGTTTCCCATATCTGTTTGAACTGTTCAATAAATGAAGTAAGGGTGTATTCCTCCGTCAGTTTGTAGAGTACAAACAGAAGGCCTGCAATTCCCAGAATCTTTCCTATAAATGTGGCGATCTGTTTCAGTTGCGTTTTATGCATGGGTATGGCTTCGTTCCAATGGTATAAAGATTTCTGTTTCCATGATCTCTTTGGCTTTTGCATTGCTTAGTTTTTTGTCGTATGACTGCAGTGCACGCTGTCCGACCTCTTTGATGAGGTCTGTATTATTTTTGATCTCAAGAATCCTGTTCGCAAGTGTATCCGGACGGGTATCTTTCACAAAAAAGATATCATCGCTATCTGCAAAGGCTTCTTTCATGGCATCGGTTGCCAGTGTCAGATGCGGTTTGCCTACTCTGAAGGAGTCATTGGTCTTGTTGAGTACAACACTGTTTGCACGCTCTCCATTGGTAAAGAGTCCAAGGTTGATGTCACAGGCATTGTAGTAGTAGTTGAGCTCTTCAAGGGGCATAAACCCTTTAAATTCAATATTTTTCAGCCCGTATCGCTCTGCAAGTGCTTGACATTTGTTCAGATCCGGTCCCTGGCCAATCATGACAAAGAAGGTGTCGTCTCCTGATTCTTGAAGGATATGTGCAGCTTCAATGATGACTTCGGTACCGTGCAGAGGAATATAGCTGCCGACATAAAGTACGGTAAACTGCGGTTTATAACGTTCCACTTTTTGCGGTTTGACATTCTCTTCATTGATTGTTAGAGGTACTCTGACAAATTTTTCTTTCGGTATATTGTAGGTCTGAGAGAGTGTTTCAATGAGTTTGTGGGTATCGACAATAACATAATCGGCCAGTTGGAGTGATCTTTTTTCAATCCAGTAGGTCAGTTTTCCGGGTATGCTGTTGGGCTTGTAGACTTTTCTGTCATTGCACATCATATCATAAATGGAGAGGTAAAAGTCGAACACAATGGGTTTTTTGCTAAAGAGGCGCAGGAAAATGACAAGAAAATGACCCATATAGCTGACAAAAAAGAAGTCCTGACCTACTGTCTTGAACGGAAGCCGTGATAGAATACTCGGAATTCTCGATACGTAGCTTTTCCCTTCCGAAATGCATTCACTGTAGGTAAAACGTTTTTTGAGTGTTTCTCTGTGAAATCTGTTACGGGAGATAGTCGGTTTGTCTGCGCAGGTAAAGAGAACTTTCATTTACTTTTCAGTTTTCTCCAAAGCACTCTTCATCTGTTCGACCCGAAGCTCTTCAAGCAGTTTTCTGTTCACGGAGAGCAGGTCTGCAATGAATGCAATGAGACCGGTCTGAAAGCCCATGCCCATCAGTACTCCGGCAAGAATGACTGACTGGACATGCCCGTCCCCTTCACCAGTAAAGTAGAAGTAGAGATAGCGCAATCCAAGCAGCAGTCCCATTCCGAACAGGATAGCAGCAATGCTCATGAAAAACTGGAAAGATTTGTATACTACAGAGATACGTACAATGGTAACGACCGATTTTTTGATATAGTTTGGGATGCTTGAAAGCAGGCGCGAAGGTCTCAGATCCTCGTTGGTACGAATGGGAACGGAGGTGATTGCCATATTTTTCTGTCCCGCTTGAATAATGGTCTCCAGTGTATAGGTGTAGTTGTTATAGACATTGAGCTGCATAGCACATTCGCGGCTCATTGCCCTGAAACCGCTTGGTGCGTCAGGGATATCGGTACGGCTTGCTTTTCGTACCACCCATGAACCAAGCTTCTGCAACAGTTTTTTTGTTGTCGAAAAGTGCTCTGTTTTATCAATCGGACGCGCACCGATAACATATTCTGCTTTATGTTCCAAAATAGGTTTAACGAGTTTTGGAATATCCTTTGCCTCATACTGGTTGTCTGCATCGGTGTTGACAATGACATCGGCACCCTGCCTGAGACACTCCTTGATGCCTGCCATGAACCCTTTGGCAAGTCCCTGATTGTGTTTGAAGTCGACGATGTGGTCTACGCCGCACTCTTTTGCTACCTTTACGGTATCGTCCGTGCTACCGTCATTGATGATAAGCCACTCTACTGTATCGAAACCTTCGACTTCTCTTGGTAGTGCCCCAAGTGCGATGGCAAGTGTTTCGGCCTCATTGTAGCAGGGGATTTGGATGATAAGTTTCATAAAGAGCAGCTCCTATCGGTAGTATTGTATAAAATAAAAGAAATCTGAATAGATTGCATGGATACAGAGTGTGATCACTGCAATTGTAAATAGAAAAGATTTATTGAATTTATTCACAAAAATTGTTGCCATTATAGCGAACCCAACCATAAAAGGTAATAAATAGCGCGGCTGTAGTCCTCCCGTATATCCGCTGTGCAAATGGGTTTTATATCCAAAAAGAAGCTGTATCAGTGCTACGGAAAACAGTGCAAAGAGTGCAAGTTTTCCCGTCAGACACAGGGCTCTCTCTTTTTCGCGACAAGGGAAGAAAAGTGCGATAATAGCCATCATGTGCAGAGCAAACAGTCCGATATAGCCGAAGATATGATGTTTGTAGAGCGAGTGGTGAGAGTGTATACCGAACCATCCTGACTGGATGCCGTGCCAGTAAAGTTCGAGCCATTGTCCAAAGGTCATATAGTGGCGTTTCTCTTCGGGAATATAGTAAACAGAATGCAGATACTCCTGTGGATGCGTGATATTCAGTGTCGGAATAATGGCATGATAGTGGAACAGAATATGCAGTTGATAGAGTACAATCGGTACAGTGGTCAGTGCCAGCAGGATGATATGCCATCTGTTCAGGCGTGGAAGAGAACGTTTTTTATAGAAGTATCCAAGAAGGTAGACGAGTGCAAAAAATATTAAAAGTGCAGCGGTCAGTTTGCTGAAGAAGGCAATGAATGTGCCGGCAAGCAGCAGTATATAGCTCTGCATATCCTCTTTTTCAAGAAAGCTTTTCAGACCGATTAGAAAAAGGATACCTCCTAAAAATGCCAAATTGTCGTTTGTGAGAGCGGCTCCGAGATAGGCATGCATAGGTATGGATACAATGATGCTGAGATAGGTAAAATGGCCAAGGATAGGCATATCGCTTTTAAACACCATATAACACAGCAGCAGCATCGAGAGCAGGAAAAGCATCATGTTGACAGACTGCATGTGGTCCATATTGCGTACACTGGTAGATTTGTTGTCGTAGGCAAGACTCATCAGCAGGTAGTATAGAGGAGGGTGACCAAGATAGTTCCCCGCATTTTTGTTTGTGACCATATACATATGTTCAAACTCAGGTATCAGGGTAGGCTCTACGGACATATCCCTGACATATGAAAAGTGAGCGACAACATCCGGAGTATAGATAAAACGTACATGCTCTTTGTAGTAACTTACCTTCAGAAAGCTCAATGAGAGAAAGAGTGCATAGAGAATAAGTTTGCTGACAGTATAGTTATTTGGAGAAGCGCCTTTGAATGTTTTGTAGAGAAAGAGTGTAGCCAAGTAGAGGATCAGAGCCAGAAGGGCTCTTTCTATATGGTAGTCCTTCGTACTGTAGAGCAGCGTATGTGACAGATTGAGGTTTAATTGGGGATCGTTCCCTGTTGTCTCAAAGGTGATACCGTTGTTGTTGATGCTGTAGTGGGTGATCTGGTGTGACGGCTGTGCCTTTTTGATATCGGCTTTAAAAACCTGTTTTGTAAACCAGTGCGATGTGATGATGAGAATATCATTGTCGATTTTGATTTTCTGTCTGTTTTTTGCAGGATCGAGTCTAATATAGTTGAAGCTGTCAAACGGGGGAAGTGTAAAGTAGTAGAGGGTACCGTTTGTTTTCTCGGCACTGATCATTTTAGCATCTGTAAACGGTTCTCCTTCGCGGGTATAGTAGATCTCGGTCTGCAGCGGTGCATTGTTCTCTGCGGACATTTGCAGAATAAGGGTGGTCTTATTATCCAGTGTGAGTATTAGCAGAAGATAAAGCACCAGTACCGCTGCAAGGTGGAGAAAAACAGTAAAAAGGGCAGAGATTATGGGTTTATGCATGGCGTAAAACTTTCATCATCATGTGTCAGATTCGGATTGTAGTATGGATCACCGTTATCGAGAATAGCTTTATGGCGTTTGTAGAGTGCATCTTTTTCTGTCTGGAAACGTGCGATTTTCTCCGGTGTTGTCTCATATCCTCTTGAGACGGACTCATGGTGATACATCTGTGCATAGGGGGTGAAGAGGTTGTAGTACCCCGCCTCCATGACCCGCAGACAGAAATCCACATCGTTGTAGGCAACTTTGAAGTTTACCTCATCCATTCCACCGACTTCCTGGTAGATATGTTTTTCGATCATCAGACAGGCGGCGGTGACGGCACTGAGATTCTGTACAACACTCAACCGGTTGAAGTAGCCTGGGTTTTCACGAGGGTATGTTTTGTGCGAATGCCCGGCGTAGCCGCCAAGACCGATGATGATCCCTGCATGCTGGATAGTGTCATCCGGGTAGTAGAGTTTTGCCCCTACACATCCTATCTCTTTTCTCTGGGAGTGTTCGAGCATCGCCTCGATCCAGTCAGGAGTGATGACCTCTATATCATTGTTCAGCAGCAGTACATGCTCCCCTTTGGCATAGGTATCGACCGCATAGTTGTTGATCTGAGCATAGTTGAAGGGGACATTGTATTCGTAAAATCTGACCCTCGGGTCTTTTTGTTCGAGTCTCAGCATAGAGGCAAAGGTGGATTCCTCCTCTGAGTTATTGCTGATACCGATGATCTCGTAGTTGGTATAGGTTGATTTCTCAAGTATGGAGTTGATGCACATTTCAAGCAGTTCTGGTTTGTCCTTGAAGGGGATGACGATGCTGATAAGCGGGTTGTTTTGAATGGTGTAGCGAACACGGAAATAGTGGTTCATGTTGCCATATTCCACCTTTCCGTCGATACCCCTGCGCTTTAGTGTCTCTTCGAGCAGATGTTTTCCCCGTTCAAGGGCTTCAGGCTTGGCTTCACTGTTGAGACTGGTAGAGCTCTCCAGCATTCTCCAGTGGTAGAGGACTTTTGGAATGTGCTGAATGTTGGCTGCTTTTTCAGTCAGCCTCAAAAATAGCTCATAGTCCTGTGCTCCGTCATAGGCAGGGTTGAAGTGGCCTGCCTCATCAAGGAGTGCACGTTTGAAGCAACTGAGATGGGTGATGTAGTTGTGGGAGAGAAGCAGGTCAGGAGAGAAGTCCGGTTTGAAATGGGGGTTGATATACTGTTCTTCAGGAGAGATGAAGTCCTCGTCACTGTAAATGAAGTCGGCTCCTGTTTCATTGATGCACTTGACCACCTCATAAAGTGCATTCGGCGTAATTTCATCATCATTGTCCATTAAAACGATGTACTCACCCTCTGCAGACTGAAGTGCTGCATTGGATGCTCCCGAAATGTTAAGATTCTCCTCAAGACGGGTAATTTTTATTTTTGGATTGGAAATGCTCTCCAGATATGCAATGGTCGACTTATTGGTACTTTTGTCATCGGCGATACAGAGCTCCCAGTTCTCGTACCACTGTGCTTCTATCGACTCGAGTGCCTTCTTCAGCCATTTCGGATCGACATTGTAGACAGGCATGATCAGTGAGATGAGAGGCTTTTTTTCAAAATGCAGTATCTCTTCTTTGATCGTTTCCGTCAGTTCCGGTGCACGATAGCAATAGCCGGTTTCCTGAGCAGGTTCTGAGCCAAAAGCCTCCTCCGGAGTGTCAGGTACATGATTGGGCTGCATTCCGGGTACAAGTTTTTTGACAGCATTTTTCAGACGGTTTTTGATACGCAGAGACTCGATCTGCTGATCACGCAACGTGATGACACGCTGTGCATAGCCAAGGGCTTCACCTGTTTCGTTGAGTTTGTCGAGTGTTTCACGAAGCCTGTCGTCAATACGGCGGTTTTCTGCTGCGAGATCCTCCACATGCTGCTCAAGCTGACCAATGTGCTCCTCCTTGATCCGGATGTGTTCGCTGATGGGTGTGTTTCGTTTCATATAGCGGTTTTTTTGGAAGTAGAATCCATCTTTCATGACATAATGGTCGATGAAGTGGCGTTCCATTTTATGGTAGAGGAGCGGATGGTCAAAGTTTATATCAAGTCTCTCCTGATAAGTTTTGGGAAGCAGTTGGAAGGTACGGTGAAGGATGTAGTCCACCGGCAGGTTGAGTGTATACGCCCACTCATAGTCTATCAGATAGACGTTTCCGTCCTTTTCAATAAGGTTGGAGAGGATCATGTCGATATTGCAGATGCCGTTGTAGCACAGTGTCCCGTCAAGTATACTGTAGTCAAGGTCACCGAAAAGTCTTTTCATCTCCTCTGTGATCATTGTGGTGTGGTCAAACTGTGTGGTTTGAAATGTGTTCTGAAGTATGGATGTGTAACGTTCAAAAAGTGCTTTGAGCGCCGTGGGGTTATGCTGTGCCTGATGGAACATACTTTCAAAGCTTACCCCTTCGATAAAAGAAAATGTCAGACTCTCTTCCGTTTCAGAGACAATATCAACTAGTTTGAAAGAGGGATCGACGATACTTTCAGAGAGTCTCTTTCGGTTCTCTTTCATCCGCGCAATATGGGATCGTGCCTCCGGGGTTATCGCCTCTTTGGTGACATATCGATCTCCATCTTTTTCGTAAATGGTGGTTCTAAGCTGAAAGGCTCTGTTGCGTTCGCTGTTGTTTTTGATATATAGTATTTTCATCTATTCTCCGCATATGACAAGAAAGGAATTCGCAAAAAACTCGAACTGTCCATTCTCGATGATTCCTTTATAGGCTTCGGTTTCGTTAAAAAGCTCATAGCGCTCATAATCGAAATTTGGAGCTGGAGAGAGCAGTGTCGTCGGTGAAGGCAGCCAATCGGAAGAGAAGATCTCCATAGGCATTTTATAGTCGGGATGGGGGTAGTAAAAGGATTGCATCGGATAACCGCTTCTTGCCAGAAGCTCTTCAAGCTCTTTCTTCCCGAAAGTGCGTACCGTATCGTTGCCGATATATCCTGTGATACCGTCAAACGCTTTGGCGGTATGATCCTCTTTCGCACCGGCAAAATATTTCATGCCGTACCGGTTCTCTATAGCGATAATAAGTTTTCCGTCGGGTTTGAGATACTGTTTGATCTGTTTTAGAAAATCGGCATAAGGGTCATTGGTCTTTGTAAATGAACCTGCATACTCGAGTACGCCGTTGAGGGTGATGTAGTCGAATTTTTCTTCAAAAACAATGTCATTGAGGTTGCCGACAAAGACTTCGAGATGGTCATACTTTTTATGCCGTTCATAAAGGATACTTGCACGGCGTTTGGAGAGCTCGACCACTTTGACTTTGGCGAGTTTCTCGCACAGTGCACCGGTGATGGCACCGCATCCCCCACCTATTTCAAGACAGCTTGCATCACTTTTGAAGGGATACCAGTTGATGATATTCTGGCGTATGGGAGAGAGATGGTAGAGAATCGGCCAGCGATCCTCGGAGGCGAGAATCTCACTGTAGTCATCTGTCCGTTTGACGATCTCCAGAAGTTCATCTTCGACTGACCCGTCACTGTAGGTGTCCGTTCCGGTATAGAAATCCAAATTGAATGTTGCGCTCATCACACTTCTTTGTCATACCCGCTTGTTTGGGGCTTACTGTTTTAACGATATTATACTCATTATTGTATGAAGTTACAGTTAGCTGCGATGCAGCAGACGTTTGAGCAACTGTCGGATAAAGAGCGGGATCATACGTGTGAATCTTCCTCTTTTGGGTAGTGGTGCAGCACTTGCCTCTGCAAAGCGTGCCTGCAGTACCAGAACCCAGTCCTCAAAGGTAGGCAGAGGAGGGATGTCCCATGCCCCCTCTGCCGTGGCAGTGACCATACCTAAAGGGTAGCGCTGTGCAGTTCTTGGATCCCAGAAGTAGGCCTCATAGGCGATATGGGCTTCAAGTGCAAGCAGTGTATAGCGCCTTGACCACGGATATACCGGACCATAAAAGTAGACAATGCGCAACAGTTCACCTATACCGGCGATATACGGTGTCTCGCGTTCTGCATGACTGCCTGAAGGTGTGATCCAGTCGGGTCTGGGCTGCATCTGTTCCCAGGGCAGTGTCTCAAGCAAGGCTTTTGCAAGCCCTATCTGTCGTGAGCCCGGCAGCTTCATGGCCTCCTGCCATGGGGTATTTCCCCAGCATCCGCCATGTGGCGAAGAACCGAAAGGTATTTTGGGCGTATTGACCTGCCAAATACCGTTGGCGCCGTAGGTAAACCCGACTGCGCCGCCGAGCAGACTGCTCCAGAAAGCGAACCGCTGCATCTCCGCCCCGGTATCGTGGATGATCCCCTCATAGTTTATTTCCCCCATGACAACGGGCATTTTGGGGGTTCTTTGTATTGCCTGATGCAGCAGCTTTGCCCCCCAGAAGATGCTTTTGTATCCGTTGTGGCCTGCCTGAAGCAGCTCAAAGTCAAGCAGTTCGGGCTGGGTGATCTGGTCACGTCCCACCTCGGTAGGATGGATGGTGACTGGACGTCTGAAAGGATCCCGTTCACGGATGAAACGTACGATTTCTGTCCAGCCTTTGATCTGTTTTGCTTTGTCCTGTTCAGGTGTTTCGCTGAGATAGTAGGGCATAGCTGCCTCCCCTGCGGCACACCAGACAACAGGGTAAGCTCCCCAGCGGGCGATAAGGTACTCCCAATGGCGGCACATTTTTTCCTTACCCATCTTAAGGAGGTAGTATCCCCATGCACCTACGATGCAGGGGATGAATCCTTCAGAAACAAGGTGGAAGATGCGCGCATCCGCTTCATCGAAAAAGGCAGGGTTGATACGGGTAAATCCCTCTTCCCAGACGAATCCGCTTTGGTTGGCAGCCCGTGCATCGAAGGCATCCATATCGGGGTAAAGTCCTGCAACAAGGAGGATAACATTGAAGCCTTTCTCTCTTCTGTCCTGTGACAGCACATGAAACTCCTCAGGATAGTGCAGCCGGTCGCTCAGCCCCATCCACCAGGTATCTCCAAGCCAGAGAAAAGGATCACCGTTATCATACTGAAGTATATTTTTATCTGAACTGATTGTAAGCGCTTTGTGTGTTCCTGTCTCGGAGGGTTCGATATGCAGGGTATGTATGATGTTATGCAGTGAGGTATTCTCTTTGTCCGAGCATAGGCTGCGTACGCTATAGAGCCCTGGCTCTGGTGCGCTAAACCGTACACTCCACCGCTCTTTGCCTCTCCAGAATGCAGGCACTTTCCATGTCTGTTTGTCATTACTGATAATGATGTCAAGTCTTACATCGTTGAAAGGATCTGCATAGTGAACATGGGAAAGGTAGTCCCATTCAGCAACTTCGCCAGTACGGGTGGTCAATGTCATCGACACGCCTCTGTGCCGATGCGAATACTATCGATACGGTGCATAGTCCGGAAATCCTTCGGGTACACTAAAGAGTATTTTGTTTGCCTTATCGCTGTGGTGATAGGCTTGTATATAGCGGTTGACATCGATGCCTCTTCCGTTCCAGTGTTTTGGCAGGTAAACACTCTGTGCATAAACATATTTTAGCACAAATGCGATGTCTTCTCTTGCATAAAAATAGTAGTATTCTCCTGGGTGTTCTTGCTTTATCTGTGTGAGCTTCCTTCCAATCGTTTCAATCTGTTCAGGTGAGAGCTGAAAACCGATCTTCCTCTCATCAAACGCATTTTTGATTGACTGTATGTTTTTGTAGTAGTTCTGCCGATGGCCTATATCGTACTTTGAGTAGAGATAGGTACCGCTTAGCAGCACTGCAACTGCCATGTTGACAATCAAGATACGGTCTTGCTTGGCAAGATGCAGAAAGTAGAAGACGGCAACCGGTACAGCGAGGAAGAGAAGAGAGCTGTAATAGAAGCGGTTGACAAGGTTGACATGGGTGAGGATGGCACCAATGCCTGCTGTAATGTCGGCAACAGGGATAAACACGAAAAAGGATGTAATTGTAACAAAGATGAGAAGTCTTGGCCGAACGATCGGAGTTTTGTGCAGCAGAAGACGCAGAAGCACGGTTACGGCTGTTATGGTTATCAACAGCAGAGAGAGGATATAGAGCTCGTTAAAAGAGGCGTGTGCCCGGCTGAGCCTGGTGGCGACAAAGTGCCCATCCCGGAGGATCTTCTCCCATAAAAGCGGCAGTTTGTCAAACGACAGGTAGTGCAGCAGGGGAGGCTCTCGGTAAGAGACAAGATGAACGACGGTATGGATGTTCCAAAACAGCAGTACCACTCCTGAAAGTATCCCAAACGATATCCAAAAGTGTCGTTTCGCTAGAGCTGCTATTTTGTCAAAATAGACGAGCAAGAGCACACAAAGGTACATGAGGTAGTAGATATACTCCATGCTGTGGATAGCCAGAATGACGAAGGAGACCAGTACAATACCTGTAAAAAGAAGCATTTTTTTTCGTACAGAGGCGGTTTCGTACAGCAGTGAGATGGTCCAGCCGGTAATGAGCAGTGTAAGCGGCAGTGTGATTTGGTAAGTGACGGAGTACCACTCAATCCAGACAAGATGGTATCCTTCCGAGAAGGTCGCAAATATGGTAAACCATATCAGGGTCGCCCAGTATGCGAGATAGTTGGCCTGAAGCGGATTGATCGTGTGAAAAAGATTCCTGATGAGTATTTTGCTGAAGTAGAACACGGCTGTAAAACTGATAAATACCTGAACAGCATGTACAAGGCGTGCTCTGAAAAAGATCTGGGTGTTATCAATGTGGAAAAGGTGAAAAATACGTGCCCATGCATGGTGCCAATAGGGTTTAAAGGGATCATGTATCTTTTCCGGATGACTGTAAAAGTCATCGAACATCAAAAGGTGTCTGAAAATGTCGAACGGATATTTCATGAATGGATGGGTCAGACAGCAGAGGACAGCAAGGGTGGCGGCAAAGAGCAGGTAAAAAAGAAGATACTCTTTTGAAAGAGGTGACTGGCGCATGTTATCTCTGTACATCTTGTTCTTCCAGTCTGTTTTTGGAAAGTGTATTAATGTTCAGGCTTAGCAGGATCATTCCTGTAAAGAAGCTGAAAGTAAGCAGCGCATGTGGCTGCCATGTACCCCAGCTGAATGTGATGATCGTAATGAATGCAGCGATCATGGCAATAAGTGCCGGCTGATTGTTCTGTTTGAAAGTTCTATCGATGAGCTTTTTGGTCGCACGATACAGCAGTATGCTGAAAGGAAGCATACCGACAAGCCCAAGATTCAGCCAGAGCAGCAGCGGCAGGGAGTGAGGTGCACACCCCTTCATGAAGAGGTTGTCTGCATACTGACGATAGATTTCGGGGGAGACACACTGTGGTGTGTTGATGGAGCCTGTGTTGTTAAACCCGTACCCAAACAGGAGATTGTTCTTGACAAGGTCTGAGTAAATAGCAAAGATCCCCTCTCTGCCTGCCAAAGAGTGGTGAAGGTCTTTCAGCATCACGAAGATATGGGAGATCCATGGGAAAAAGAGAACATACCCTGCAATGAGAAAGGCAATGCCCATAAGCATCTTTTTGGAAAGCGGCAGGTAGGTCAATACCAGATAGACAAGCAGACTCAGGGCAAAAGCAACTTTGGCAGAGGCGGAATATCCTGTAAATACGGCTACAGATGCGACTGCAAGCAGTAGCAGAAGGGCAGCTTTTTCCCTGTACCCGTACCCGCGCAGATGGAAAAAGGAGACAGTTCCCCATACGAGGAAAATATACCAGAAGGTATAGTTCTTTTGCGCCCATTCGGACATGGACATGGTAAAGCCGAAGGCTATGGTCGTATCGATACGGAAGAGGTAGTAGTGCAGCATGGTTGTCAGTATACCAAAGAAGAGTGTAAAGGCGAACAGAAAATATTTGTAAAAATGATAGTTGAATCGTCTTTTTTGTATGAAGCTTGTTGCGATGATCATCGCAGATGCGATATTTTGAATGATATCCGTATACCTGCTGAAGGTATGGGTGCCATTGGCAAGGTCACCAATAAGGACAATAGTGCCAAGAGATACAAGAATGAAAATGATGTTCCTGATGGCATACAGGTAGTTGACAAGTCCCTGTTTCAAAATGATCAGAATGGCAATGAAAGGCAGGTATTCAATCAGTAGCCATGCCATTTTGAACTGTGTTCCAAAGAGAACGGTATAGGTGCTGTAGGCAAGCAGCATGATCACGGTCAGAATCTCTTCCCCCCGGAGATACCCTTTCCGAAATCCTTTGAAGAGAAGTACAAGGGTAAGCAGTATAAAGAATGAAAAAAGACCGATGTTGACCAATTGGGCATAGTCTATACGAGTTGGTCCGATGTGAAGTTCTTGAGCGATGACAAGATGCGGATCTTTTCCAGTTGCTACAAGATGAAGAAGGTTACTCTCCTGATGTACGATCTTTAGATTGTGCATCAGTGTAGGGTCAACCCTGTTGAGATCTACCGGATGTACCTTTTTGTTGAACCATGCCCCTTCTGTTACATTTACGTTACGAATAACAACCTCTCCGGCATCGGAGAGGGGATCGAGGCGGATATTGTTGAAAGTCTCAGCGTAGACAGGGATTGTAAAGGACTGATACTTGTGATGAAATCCCCACCAATGCAAAAAAGCGTACATCTGGTAAGGTGAGTAGGCGTTGTTGAGCGAATAGTATACCTGTCCGTAGGCATGACCATGGCTTGCTTTTACCTTTTTGATTTCAAAGTTGATTTTGGCATGGGCATAGGAGTAGTGATAAGCTGCCGCAAAAATAGCGATGTAAAGGGCAAACAGTATCCCCAGTTTTTTCAGGTTCACTCTTTTCATCAATATCCTTTCTCCACAGTAATATGGCTCTGAAGATCATAAAAACCGACCATTTGAACCGATCCGATCACTTCAAAGAGTATGGCATCGTAGACTCTGTTGAAAACCTCTATCCCTGTTTCGTTGATCGCTACACAGCCAAGTGATAGGGCATATTTCCCCAGTTGCAGGTTCGCTTTCTGGGTGAATGAGACCGTTACGCGTTCTCCTTTGGCAAATGTTCCCGTCAGTGTATGTTTCATCAGTGTATTGGTGCCGGTGATCTCTAAGCCTTTGAGATCCTTGATGGTAAAGGCAAATATGGGCTCGGTCACGGTCTGGTTGAATGTGACTTCCATAATGATCTTGAATTCGCTGTCGTAGTCGAGAATTGCTGTGGGTGTACCACTGCTGTCGGTAATGCCGTAATCTGTGATGACCGCTTTGTTGTTGCCGTAGGTGTCGCGTTCTCTGTGCGTGTCGAAAGATGCTTTCAGCAACTGCTGTTTTGGAAGCGGATTGGTATGTTCGGTCGATGTGGCGGTGTCTTCTTTTGCTTTCTCGTTTGATTCTTTCAGGGTATCTTCCTTGCCGTAGAAGTTGCCTGAAAGGATCTTCTTAAATGCATCGACTGCAAGTTTCGGGGTGTTGTCAAAGACAATCCTGCCTTCATCGATGACGATGCCGCGGCTGCAGTACCGAATGACAGTATCGAGTGCATGGGTAACGAAGAGAATGGTTTTCCCTTCTGCCTGAAAATCCTGAAACTTTTTGAAACACTTCATCTGAAATGCCATGTCCCCCACACTGAGCGCTTCATCGACTATGAGTATATCCGGTTCAACATTGATTGAAACAGAAAATGCCAGCCTTGCGAACATGCCTGAACTGTACATCTTGACAGGCTGGTGTATAAACTCGCCAATATCGGCAAATGCCAAAATGGCTTCAACTTTCTCTTCCATCTGTGCATGGGTGAAGCCCATCAGGGTTCCGTTGAGGTAGATGTTCTCCAGACCTGTCATTTCAGGGTTGAAACCGGCACCAAGCTCCAAAAGAGAAGCGATAGTCCCGTACGTTTTGATCTCTCCGTGGGTGGGGTTGAGAACCCCGGTGATCATCTTCAGCAGTGTCGATTTTCCTGCACCGTTTTTCCCTATGATCCCGACGGTTTCACCTTTTTTGATCTCAAGAGAGACCCCCTGCATAGCATAGAAGTCGTGATGGTAGGACTTTTTGAAAGGATTCAGTGCCTCTTTGAGCCTGTCCTGAGGGTGATCGTAGAGGTGGTAGATTTTGGTTAGATTGGAAACTTGTATTGCGGGTTCCGGGTTCCGGGTTCCGGGTTCGGTCTTCCGTGTCGTGTTTTTTGAGGATTGGAGTGTGTTTTTAGTTGGCATCCAGTTTCCTTCTCAGAGATTGTTGAAGTTTTGTGATCATTGCTATGAGATGGTCAGCTGCATCTATCCACTCTCTGCCTACTTCTTTTTCTATATATTTTATATCCATTGCAATATACGTTTGTGTAGCAAATTCTGCAGTTGAGCCTTTGGCAATGTCTAAAAAACGAATTTGTTCTTTTACGGATGTCTTTTCCATATCCTCTGCAATATTGCTTGGTATAGAAAGTCCTGAACGTGTGATCTGGTCTTTGAAACCAAAATCTTTACACTTTGCAAAGGTCTTATAAACATCAGAGGACAAACGTGTTGCTTTTTTCCAAACATCCAACTTTTCACATTTCATTTAGTATACCTTTGGAAGCTGGCATTCGTAACACGGAATACAGAAAACGGAATACGTAACACAGAACACATCATAACACATCCGCAAAGTGTGGTCTCAGTTTTTTAAACGTTAGTCCTCCCAGAACAAACAGGGTAAGTGTGATACTCCAGTAGTAGAGGGTCATATGCATGTCTTCCCAGAACCACTTGTGGTAGATCATACTGTTACGATACCCCTCGATAATGTATACCATGGGGTTGAGTTCAATGATCCAGTGGTACTTTTCCGGGATCATTTTCATAGACCAAAAGATTGGTGTCAGCCAAAACCCAAATTGAATCAGCATCGAAACGAGCTGTCCCATATCTCTGAAAAAGACAACCACAGATGAGGTGATCCATGAAAGTCCGAGTACGAGTATGGAGAGAGCGAAGAGGTAGTAAAAGAGCTGGAGTGCATATATATCGGGCGTGTAACCATAGTAGAGGAACATACCGAGCATGAAAAAGATAAAGAAAAGATGAACGATTAATGCGGAAAAGAGCGGGATAATAGGCAGCAAGCTGACACGGAAGACCACTTTTTTAACCAGAAATGCGTTGGCGATGATACTGTTTGTACCGGTAGAGAGTGCTTCCGCGAAGAAAAACCAGGGGAACATTCCCGCAACCAGCCAGAGGATAAACGGAAAATTATCGACCGGCTGTGATTTGAATCCAACCTGAAAAACAAACCAGAAAATCAGAATGGTAGCGGTCGGTTGGATAAATGCCCATGCAATACCGAGGACATTGCCAAGATAGCGCTGTCTGAAATCATTTTTGATCAGTGACCATAACAGTCTTTTATTCTGCCATATCGTTTTTAAAAAAGTGAACAACACTGCCCTTTAGCCCAAATTGAAGTCCCATTATACACCTTTTTGAATTATAAGTAGAACAGAATACTACGGCTTCTGTGAACCATTTGGCATGTGATTGAACTCCTGAACAATCTCCTTGAGTTTGGCGATTTTGTCCTCCTCCTGCATCAGAACCTCAATATCGTTGTTGAGTTGCTCGATTGGATAGTGTGTCGGTGCCGCAACGGTGATGGATTCATAAACAGTATGCATATCACTCTCGTCGATGAGCAGCTCCTCATAGAGTTTTTCACCGGGGCGAAGTCCTGTAAAGACAATCTCGATCTCCTCCCTGCCGCTGAGTTCAATCATTTTTTTGGCAAGATCGACAATTTTGACAGGGCTGCCCATATCGAGAATGAAAATCTCTCCCCCTTTTCCTATGGCACCTGCCTGAAGCACCAGCTCGCAGG
>JALTYW010000049.1:0-3363 GCA_027046415.1 Sulfurovum sp. | reverse complement strand
CATAAAGTAGCGGGTGATTTCAGGATGGGTTACGGTTACAGGGCCGCCTGCTTCGATCTGCTGTTTGAATTTTGGAATGACACTTCCGCTTGAACCAAGCACATTTCCAAATCGTACTGCAACAATCTCCGTTTCCGCAGCGTTGACATTTTGTGCATAGAGTTCGCATACACGCTTTGTTGTACCCATGACATTGGTAGGGCGTACCGCTTTGTCGGTACTGATAAGGATGAACTTTTCCGCTTTGTAGGCGACAGCGGTGTCTATACAGTTTTTGGTTCCGACAATGTTGTTGAGAATCGCCTCTTCGATATTCTCCTCGACCAGCGGTACATGTTTGTAGGCTGCGGCATGAATAACGATTTGCGGTCTGTAGCGTTCAAATGTTTTTTGAAGTTGTTCCTTGTGTACGACTGACTGCATCACACAGGCGATATCGGCTTTGGGTGAAAGTTCCTGTTCTATGTTGTAGAGGTTGTATTCGCTGTGATCAAGAAGAATGAGCTTGCTTGCACCGTATTTGGCACACTGCCGTGCAATCTCACTCCCAATGCTGCCGCCTGCACCGGTGATCAGAACGGATTTGTTTTTAATAAAGGATGAAATAGTCTCTTTGTCAAGATCCTGAGGGTGCCTTGCAAGAAGATCCGATACGGAAACCTCTTTGAGCTGTTGCGTAAAAGGTTCATCTCGAAGGATGGAGTCAAGAGACGGCAGTACGTGAATTTTGTCAAAATAGTCATGCAGTCGCTCATAGATCTCCTTAATGCGATGTGCCGGAGCGGAAGGCATAGCGATGACAAGCAGATCAAATTTCTGTGTTCCAATTCTACGTTTAAGTTCCTCTTTGGAAATAATAGGAATCCCGTCGATGCTTCGTCCATGCAATGTTTTGTCATCATCAACAAAGTAACGCAGCCTGTAAGGGGTGTCCCTAAACTCCTCTTCCAGTTTCAAGCCGGCTTTGCCTGCACCGTATATGACGATATTTTTGGTTTTTTCAACATGGCTTTTGTTCATGAAGTAGTAGTAGGCATACATGAGAAAATTGATACTGAAAAGGTAGGCAAAAAGCTCACTGACAAAGAAATAGACATAAATTTTGCCGTAAAACAGCGGCATATAAAAAGCAAAAGCGGCAAAATAGACAACACTTTTTATGAGAAAGGTTTTGGGAGTAACCTTGCTCCAGGAGAGAGAGTAGTCCTTGTATATCAGGGTTGAAGCGATCAGTCTGGCAACGATTACGGTCAATACGACGTTGGGCATGAACGTTTGGTGAAATATCCAGAATGTCCATGAAAACGTTGCCAGTGAAAGGAGTACAATAACCAGATAGTTTAAAATGCGTTTGTCAATACTGAACATGGTTACTCTTTGATTGTTTGTTTGATTGTATCACATATCATCTGTACATCATCTCTGGTCATGGTTGTGCTGCTTGCGACACAAAGCCCTTTGTCAAAAAGCCGTTCGCTTGTTCCATCCACAATTGCTTTGGCATCTTTGAAGAGCGGCTGCAGGTGCATCGGTTTCCAAAGTGGACGCGATTCGACATCGATCTTCTCAAGCGCATTGACAACATCCATATAGTTCGTCCTTTCAAATGTTAATGCCGTCAGCCAGCGGTTTCCTTGGCTATTTGGGAGCTCTGGCATAAAGCTGATCTCATCGATCCCGTCAAGGCATTCTCTGTACCATTCAAAGATCTGTCGTTTTTTGGCAACGCGCTCCTCTATCACCTCCATCTGTGCTACACCAATGGCGGCAAGCACGTTGCTCATGCGGTAGTTGTAGCCGTACTCGGTATGTTCATAATGCAAAAACGGCTCTTTTGCCTGTGTCGCATAGAAGAGTGCTTTGTTTCTCCACGCTTGGTTTGGGGTCACAAGCATGCCGCCGCCGGAAGTGGTCAGTATCTTGTTGCCGTTAAAAGAGTAGATGCCAAAGTCACCAAAGGTGCCGGTATGTTTTCCGTTAAAGGTCGCTCCCAAGGACTCTGCGGCATCCTCTATGAGATAGATACCATGTGCTTTGCATATTTTGGCTATCTCTTCTATATCTGCACTCATACCATACAAGTGTGTCACGATAAGTGCCTTGGGCTTTTTGTCGCAACTTTCCAGATACTCTTTGAGAAGTTTGGGTGAAAGGTTCCATGAAGTTTCATTGCTGTCTATGAAAACGGGGTTTGCACCCTGATACAAAATGGCATTGACAGATCCTATGAAAGTAAAAGTTGATGCAAGGACATCATCGTCTTGACCGATACCGAGTATCTTTAGTGCCAGATGCAGTGCTGCCGTCCCAGAAGAGACCGCTAGTGCATTGGATGCACCGGTGTAGGACTTGATGCTCTCCTCGAACTTATTGACATACTCGCCAAGCGGTGCGATGTAGTTGCTTTCAAATACTTTTTTAATGTACTTCAGTTCATTGCCGCTCATGTGAGGGGCACTTAAAAAGAGTCTTCTGCTCAATGTAGTTCCTTTATGACTTTACATGGGTTTCCGTAACAGAGTCTATTGCTCTCGATGGAACGTATGACGACCGATCCTGCACCGATCATACAGCCGCTTCCTATGGTGACCCCCTGAATGATGCTGCTGCCAATGCCAATATGTGTCAGCTTTCCAATGGTTACATTGCCTGCCAACGCGACACCAGGAGAGATATGTGCAAAATCTCCTATCGTGTTTTCATGTTCAATGACTGATGCGGTGTTGATTATGGCACCTTTGCCGACAGTACTGTGTGTGTTGATAACGACACCGGGCATCACGACACTTCCTTTGCCTATTGTTACGTTGTCGGAGATAACAGCAGAGGGGTGGATCAGTGTAGCGATTGCAAAACCGGCCTCTTCTATCTTTTCAAAAAGTTTTTTTCTGGCACCATTACTCCCTACTCCGAGTGCAATGGGGATTTCTGTGTTATTTTTTATCTCTTCAAAAGAGGGATATGGGTTTGCTCCGTCATCAATATAGACAATCTCTTCATATCCGCATGATTGGGCAATGTCAGCTATAACCAGTCCGTGCCCGCTGGCGCCATAAATGTATATACTTTTCATATTTAATAGTGGTACTTACATGATATTATAATGATGTAACTTTCAGTTACTTCATAAACAAGTCTATGTTCTTCAGTGATTCGTCTAGACCAACACCCTTGTAGTGCATACTTCAAAGCTTCCGGTTTTCCTATGCCATTAAAAGGGTCTCTTTTTATCTCTTTGATTAAAGTATTGATTCTTTTTAAAACTTTTTTATCTGTTGTTTGCCAGTCTAAATACTCTTTCCAACTGTCATCTGTAAAAGTCAAGTTCATTCTTCAATCAACTCTTTTTCAAAAACTCTACCC
>JALTYW010000048.1 GCA_027046415.1 Sulfurovum sp. | reverse complement strand
CTTCCTCTTTCACCGCAAGATTGGCTTCTTCAAAGAACTGGTCGTTCGCACGCTTCAAAAAGAGCAGACCGAAGATGTAGTTCTTGAAGTCGGAACTGTCGATGTGACCACGCATCAGGTCGGCAGAGTCCCAGAGCCATTTTTCAAGTGTATCGAGTGTAAGTTTCATTGTTCCTCCCAGATGCAATACATGAGTATTTTATTGTATCCTAAAGGTAATTTTAGAAGCCTGACAATAGGGAAGGTTGGAATGACCCCTATTTTATATTTTTGGTAAAGGTGTCATTGCATCGATGATATCTAAAGAGAGACAGTTGTTCGTTTTTCTATGACAATCTGACATACTTTTAGCTTCAATTTCCAAAATACTCTATACTGCTACTATGTTTCTTCATATAGATATCGATGCCTTTTTTGCTTCTGCGGAGTCTGCTGTGGACAAATCGCTGCGGGGTATTCCTATGGCGGTAGGCAGTCGGAGCAATCTGGAGATATTTGAGAGAGCACGCAGCAATACGCAGCTGATGAATGACAACAGCGGGGCGTTTGTCGCACCGGTGTTTTACAGCGAACGCAGCAAAACCTTTGAGAGTTACTTTGTGGACCACATCGGCGGTGAGCGGAAGATACGGGGCATCATCACCTCTGCAAGCTATGAGGCAAGGGCGTGTGGGGTTAAAACAGCCATGCCGGTGTCGCAGGCGCTTCAGCTGTGTCCACAGATGATCGTCATCCCTTCTCATTACAGGCTCTACCATACCATGTCGCAACGACTCTACCGTTTTATGCAAAGGAAAATTCCCCATGTAGAGCAGTACAGTATCGATGAGTTCTTCGGTGATCTGAAAGGATGGGTTGCAGACAAAGATGTCTATGCTTTCGCACGTGATCTTCAAGAGGAGATCATGGCACGATTTTCGCTGCCGGTCTCCATCGGCATCGCCCAAGCGAAGTGGATCGCCAAACTTGCTACAGAGACTGCCAAGCCCTACGGTATCTACCAAGTAGATGATATCGATGCCTATATTGAGCATATCCCCATCGAGGCGTTTCCCGGCATAGGGAAGGGGTTTCAAAAGCGTCTAAAAGAGCATCATATCCGTACACTTGGAGAGCTTAAGCGCAGCAGGGCATTGCTCTATCGCTGGAAAAAGCCGGGGATTCAGCTCTACAAACGGGTAAGCGGAACGGATGAAGAGGGCATTAGTCTGCGTCCACCCAGAAAATCCATCGGTATCAGCCGCACCTTTGATGCAATCTACGATAGGGAGGAGGTTAGACGCCGTATCATGGTAATGGCACGTAATATCAGCTATATGGTACAACAGCTCAAGGTTAACCCTACCTCCTATTATCTGAAAATCAATTATGCCGATGGCAGAAAAGTAAAAAAAACAGAAACACACTTACGCCTTTTCAGCGAAATGCTCTACAAAAAGATCCTTATAAACATGTACGATATGATAGCAATAGAAAAAAACGGTGCTATCAAGCTCTCTCTGAGTGTCTCTCATTTTACTTCACAACATAGAAAAACACTATCTCTCTTAGAACTTGATCGTGACCTTGCTGCCCATACACTCTCCTGTCAGATGCAATATATTCGGGAAAAATTTGGATTGGATATCATCAAAACCGCCAATGAGATTTAACCCAAATCCGATCAATGAGATGATGCAAAGTTATGAATTGCTATTTTCAAAATTTGGGTTTACATACAAATAATAAAAATTCCTGTATAATAATTGTTATGAACAATATTGTACGGATACTCAGTATATTGGGGCAGATAAAACTTTCAGATGATGAAAGAGTAAGCAGGCTTTATCTGCTGTCACAAAAAAGCATGGTTGGTCTTGCAGGGTTTGTACTGTTTGTTACCTACTATCTGTATGATACACTCCAGCAATCCATTTTACTTTGGGCAGCGGTCATGTTATCTATAGCCGCTTTCAGGTTTTTTCTCTCATACCGTTTCAAAAAGACACCGGAACGATTCTCCCAACACAAATGGTATATGCTGTTTTTGATCAGCAATATGATGACAGCATTTCTCATTACACTGCTTGGGTCATTTTTTATCTATCAGGTAAACGGATCTGAACAGCTTTTTATCATCGCTGCACTGCTTGGATTATCCGCCGGTGCTATGAGCTCGCTCTATCCGGACGTTCGTATAGCACTTGGGTATATTACGCTCCTCATTTTGCCGCTTGTCATCTCTCTCTTTATCATTGGAAACGATCTGCATCTTGTCCTTGCATGTATGTTGACCCTTTACTATCTTACGCAGGTAGTGATCATTTACAATACACATGTTCAAAATACCATACTCGAAACAAAGCAGCGAGAGATCATCAATGCGCAAACACAACTTCTTAAAAACAAGGAAGCACTGGAGTACTTTTATACGCAGGCGCCTATCGGTATATTCTCTTATGATCTTGAGTTGCGGATAACGGAATGTAACGAGGCATTTCTTAAACTCTTTCACCTCACACGAGATGAAATCATAGGAATGGATCTGAATATATTACCTGACAAAAGCCCCATAGGGGTTATCAAGGCTGCATTGACCGATGGTGTACAGCACTATGTCGGACCATACTATTCGACAAAAGGACTTGACTACTGGGTAGAGGCAAAGACCTTCCCCATCCATGATGAGCATCAGCGTGTTATAGGGGGTATCGTACTCATCGAAAACAAAACAAAAGAGCATGAAGCAATAGAACGGCTCCGCTATCTCGCCTCCCATGATACATTGACTCAGCTTGAAAACAGACGTGGGTTTAAAGATTATATGGAGAATCTGGTAGAAAACAGCCGACACACCCAAGAGTACTCTCTACTTTTTTATCTTGATCTTAACCGTTTCAAAAATATCAACGATTCACTTGGTCATACATTTGGCGACAGGCTGCTTCAGGCTGTGGCAAAACGCCTTTCCCATGTCGCAGAGGGTGATCACAACCTTACTCGTCTTGGAGGGGATGAGTTCGTTATTGTTATACCGTTTGTAGGACAAGAGAGGAAGAAAGCCAAAGAGAAAGCGGGGTATTACAGCCGTAAAATCCATCAGATTTTTGAAAATCCTTTTATCATAGACAATATACGCCTCTATATAAAAACCAGTATTGGTATTGTTGTTATTGAACCCGGTTTCAACAATGTAGAGGAGATCGTACGCCATGCCGATATATCCATGTATCAGGCGAAGAAACACGGAAATGACAGGATATCCTTTTATAACGATTCACTCGACCAGGAGAGGAAAAAAACCTTTTCTCTGCAGCAGGATCTCATCTATGCACTTGAGCATGATCTTTTTGAGCTCTATCTGCAGCCTATTTTGAATATAGGTGACGATACCGTAAGAGCTGCAGAGGCATTGATACGCTGGCATCATCCAGAAAAAGGCTTGATGCAGCCTGATGAGTTTATTCCGTTGGCAATTGAACTTGGGATCATTACCGATATCGGATGGTGGGTCCTCAAGCATGCCTGTCAGACGATCAGTACATGGAAGCAGGATGGTATTTGGAACCTTGAATATATCTCCATCAATATCAATGCAAAACAGCTGATCAAAAATGATTTTATAGAGCGTTTCTTCTCTTATCTGGAAACATATAACATCGATACGAGTGATATCAAAATAGAAATCACTGAAACATCGCTGATCAATAATTTCGAGTTGACTCAACAGGTAATCCATGAACTTCAGGGAAGAGGTATCAAGTGTGTCATCGATGATTTTGGTACAGGCTACTCCTCTTTGTCTTACCTGAAAAAGCTCTCCTTTTCCGTTTTAAAGATCGACAGGGAGTTTATTTTTGATCTTGAAAACAATACAGATAATGAAACCCTTATCCGAACAATCGTCGAAATCGCAAAACAGTTCCGCTACAGTGTGGTTGTTGAGGGGATCGAAACAGCAGAACAAAAAGAGATTATACGGTCAATCGACAACAGTCTCAGTTATCAGGGATTCCTGACAAGCAAACCCATACCATTGACAGATTTCAGAAAACGATTTATTGATGGAGAAAAAAAGAAAGAAGAGAAATAGAAAAGGGGAGTCCCTTCACTATGGACAATTGAGATCTCTGAAAAACTACCGGTTTCACGCGATAGCTCTGGCAGTCGCAAACGCAAGCGCCCATTTCATGGGTTGAGTGCTCCTTTGTCGCCATCACGTGAAACCTCCATGTGTGAGGGTTCAATTAGAATACAATCTGCCCATCCTGCTGTAGACGCATAATGATCCCTTTTGCCTTCTCATGCCCCTGATAGGCAGCTTTGCGGCACCACTCGATAGCCTTCTCTTTGTCCTCTTCGCACCCCAGTCCCATGTCGTAAAGTGCCCCAAGGTTAAACTGTGCAGAGGCGTTGCCTGCTTCAGCAGCCTTTTTGAAGAGGATATAAGCTTTCTTGTAATCCTGATAGACCCCGCGACCCTCTTTGTACATGGCACCAAGGTTGTTAAACGCATCGATGTTGCCGCGTTTTGCCGCCTCTTCATACCAGAAAGCAGCTTCTGAGAAGTTCTGCTCGCAACCGTCACCGTTTTCAAGCATCAGTGCCACTTCAAACTGTGCCAGAGGCACCTCTCTCGTTGCCGCTTCAAGGTAGTTCTCAAAGGCTTTTTTGTCATCTTTCTCTACGCCAAGTCCTCTGAAGTAGAGAAACCCGAGGTAGTAAAAACTTGTCGGCTCTTTCTGCTCTGCCAGAGCAGAGTAGAGCGCAAAAGCTTTGTCATACTCTTTTGCCAACAGGGTGTTGTAGGCTTCCTGTACTTGTGCTTGCATCTTAGGCACCAAATCCTTTCAGCTCACTCTCGACTTTTTCGAGTTTTGCCTGCGCTTCTTCCAGCGCTTTTCTGT
>JALTYW010000047.1 GCA_027046415.1 Sulfurovum sp. | reverse complement strand
CTGTGACACTCATTCACAAAATGCTTCGCATGCTCGACAGGTACGTCAGGCAGGATACCGTGTCCGAGGTTGAAGATGTGGCGTTTGCCACCCATGATCTCTTGAAGTGCTTCGACACACTCAGTGGTTGCCTCTTTGGAGTAGAGGCGGCAGGGTTCCATGTTACCCTGAAGGACATATTTGTCTCCGAGTTTCTCTTTGGCAAGAGCCATCGGCGTACCCCAGTCAACACCAAAGACATCGAAGTTGCCGTAGACCAGTCCACGCTCGATAAAGGAGGCTACCCCCTTGGGGAACATGATAATAGGAATATGCGGATACTTCGCTTTGAGATAGTCGGCGATCTCTACCATATACTTCCAGCTGAATTCATCGTATTTGCTCGGCTCAATCGCCGCTGCCCATGAGTCGAAGATCTGTACCACATCGACACCTGCTTCGATCTGCTTCTGCATATAGTACTTGACCACCTCGGTCACTTTGGCAAGGATATTGTGCAGAAGGTCGGGATTGGAGTACATCATCTTTTTACAGATGTTGTAGGTCTTCGTACCCTGCCCCTCTATCATATAGGTCGCCAGCGTCCACGGTGCACCGGTGAAACCGATCAGTGCTTTCTCATCGCCGCGAGCGTCGAGCTGCTCTCGAAGCAGTTTGATCGTATCGTAGACATAGGTCAGCTTGTTTGCCGCCTCTTCACCGCCTATGAGTCTGTCAAGATCCTCTTGGGAAGCGATAGGGTCGGAAAACTTGGGTCCTTCTCCTTTGACAAAACTCAGATCCATCCCCATCTCATCAGGGATCACCAAAATATCACTAAAGAGGATCGCCGCATCCACCCCTACAATATCAAGTGGCTGAATAGTGACCTCTGCCGCCTTTTCAGGGTCATGGCACAAGTCAAGAAAACTCCCTGCCTCAGCACGTACTTTCATATATTCCGGCAGGTAGCGTCCCGCCTGTCGCATCATCCATACCGGTGTATACCGTGTCTCTTTTCCCAAACAGGCATCTACAAAAATCTTACTCATCAGTGGCTGTCTCCCTTATGCATAAAATAAAACGCCAATGCCAATGCCAAAATGGCACCGGCAAGCGCGAGCATGTCCATGGCACCGCCGTAAGTTGTGTGCATGGCACGCTTGAAAAAGCCGACGATGAGCACCATAATGATCACCTTGGCAAGCTTGTCTTTGAGTTCATCGAGTGAATGGATCTCCAGAGTCTTGGAAGCTGCGCTCTTTTTGGCAACATCGATCTGGGAGATAAAGAGCTCATAGAGCCCAAACCCGAAAATGAACAGTACGATTGCAATCAGATAGAGGTCTATAGCACCAATCAGTTCTGCAACGATTTTCTCATGAAAATCCGCCATATGTCCTGTATGTCCAAAGTAGTTCTCAAAGACCGTCCCTACAACATGCCATACATCGACACTAGCAACAATAAAGAGTGCAATACCGCCTATCATACTGAAGATCACTGCCAGAAGTACGAAAAAGCGTGTTCCCCACAGCAGGCTTTCAAAACCGCGCTCGATCAAGGACTGGTCTGCCAAATCCACATGGTGTTCTTCTGTCTGTTTCTCAGCCATAGGTTACACATCCTCCTGAAGTTTGATCCACTTCTGTGCAATGCGCACTGCATTGGTCGCCGCACCGACTCTCACCTGGTCTGCCACACCCCACATATGAAGGATGTTTTCAGAAAAGATATCTTTGCGGATACGCCCCACATAGGTATAGTCGGTATCGGTAGAGATGATAGGCATAGGGTACTCACCCTTTTCAAGATCGTCGATGACTTTAACGTTCTCGAAGTTTTCAAGTGCTTCTCGAGCCTCTGTCACACTTACATCTACCCCATCTTTAAAAGTCACTGTGATAGACTCAGAGTGCGAACGCAGTACAGGTACACGCACACAGGTCGCAGAGACAGCAAAGTCAGTATGCATAATTTTGTTAGTCTCGTTGACCATCTTCATCTCCTCTTTGGTGTAGCCGTTCTCCATCGGTTTGTCGATCTGAGGAATGACATTAAGTGCGATCTGGTGGCTGAAGGCTTCTATCTCGGTCTCATCGAGTTTGAAAGCAAAGAAGTCTTTCATCTGCATGACCAGCTCCTCCATACCCTTTTTACCTGCACCCGAAACTGCCTGATAGGTGCTCACGTCAACACGCTTGATACCGTAGAGGTCATCAAGGGGCTTGAGCAGCTGTACCATCTGGATGGTCGAACAGTTGGGGTTTGCGATAATACCGGTATCTTCCCACAGTTCGATGTCTTCGGGGTTGACCTCAGGCACAACCAGCGGTACGTCCGGATCCATACGGAAGTGGGAAGTGTTGTCGATGACCACTGCACCCGCTTCTACCGCATATTTGGCATAGTGTGCCGAGATGCTGCCGCCTGCACTGAAAAAGGCAATGTCAATGTCTCGCCCTTCAAAAACTGTCTCGGTCAACTCTTCGATCTTATAGGTTTGTCCCTGACACTCTACTTCGATGCCCACACTATTAGCACTTGCAAGAGGCAGGATAGTGTTGATGGGAAAGTTCACCTCTTCAAGCACTCTAAAGAGCTCTTCACCTACGGCGCCTGACGCGCCAACGATTGCTATATTGTATTTTTTCATCTTATTCCAGTCCTAAATCCAAAGTATTTGATGCGTTGCTTTCTGCATTGTCCTCAGCGTTAGCCGCTTCGCCCTCTTCTTCATTCTCAGGCTTTTCCTCTTTTTGGCATTTTGCCATACTCACAACAATATCTTTTTTCTCTACAGTAACCACTTTAACCCCGGAGGTGTTACGTCCCGCTTTTCTGATCTGTTCCATATCGACACGGATCATTTTGCCGACACTGGTCAGACACATAAGGTCTTTGTCTTCTTCAACCAGCACGACACCGACCACATCACCGGTCTTCGGTGTCAGTTTCATAGAGATCACCCCTTTACCGGCACGATTCTGCTCACGGTACTCGCTGGCTGTCGTACGTTTACCGAGCCCTTTTTCGGAGAGCATCAGCAGTTCATCCTCTTCATCCTGAATGGTTGTCGCACCACAGACATAGTCACCGTCGATCTTGAACTTGATTGCAGTAACCCCGCGAGAGACACGTCCGATCTCTCTGGCATCTTCGACCTTGAAGCGGATACAAAGACCCTTTTTCGTTGCAACAAAGAGCCATTTGGTCTCCGGTACTACGATCTTGGCAGTGACGATCTCATCATTTTCATCAAGATTGATCGCACGTACCCCGTTGCTTCGGATGTTGGAGTATTCGCTCAGGTTGGTACGCTTGACAATACCGTTTTTGGTAAAGAATACAAGCGATTTGCTCTCATCGAAATCAGTTGTCGGGATGATCGCCATGATCTTCTCATCGGGCTGGAGGTTGATCAGGTTGACCACCGCTTTCCCTTTGGCAGTACGTGACCCTTCAGGGATGCGGTAGACCTTAAGCCAGTAGAGCTGTCCTCTATCGGTTACGAACATGAGCGTATCGTGCGTATTGGAGGTAAAGAAGCTTTCGATGAAGTCATCATCATAGGTGGTGACGGCAGTTTTACCTTTACCGCCTCTGTGCTGCTTCTCATACATCTTCACCGGTACACGCTTGATGTAACCTCTGTGGGTAATAGTAACGACCATCGGCTCGTTAGGAATGAGATCTTCGATGTCAATGTCATCATAGTCATCCACGATCTCCGTACGTCTTGGCGCAGCGAACTTCTCACCGATCTCCACAAGCTCTTCACGGATGATCGCATTGATCTTCGCTTCGGACTTGAGGATGCCTTCAAGCTCTTCAATTCTTTTGAGCAGCTCAGCAAGTTCGTTTTCGATCTTCTCGATCTCCAGTCCGGTTAGACGGCGCAGACGCATCTCGAGGATCGCTTTTGCCTGAATTTCGGAGAGGCTGAAGCGCTCCATGAGGTTATTGCGCGCATCTTCGTCATTCTCCGAAGCACGGATGATCTTGATCACTTCATCGATGTTATCGACTGCGATCTTCAGACCTTCGAGTATGTGTGCTCTGGCTCTTGCTTTTTCCAGTTCAAAGATGGTACGGCGGATGACTACCGTTTTTCGGTGGTTAAGGAAAAGGTCAAACAACTCCAGCAGGTTGAAGACTTTTGGCTCTTTGTTGTTGATGGCAAGCATGATAATACCGAATGTCACCTGCATCTGTGTCGATTTGAAAAGGTTATTGAGAACAATCTCGCTCATCGCATCACGCTTAAGCTCAAGCACAACCCTGATCCCCTCACGGTCAGATTCGTCACGGATCTCGCTGATGCCGTCTATCTGCTTGTCTCGTACCAGTTGGGCAATGTTCTCAATAAGGCGCGCTTTGTTCACCTGATAAGGCAGTTCATCGATGATGATCACCTCTTTGCTTCCCTTCTGCTCGATGTGTGTCTTGGCACGCACTTTGATACGCCCGCGTCCGGTCGTATAGGCATCTGTAATCCCCTTGCGTCCAAAGATGATCCCGCCTGTCGGGAAGTCAGGTCCCTGGACCACTTTTATCAGCTCTTCAACTGTCACTTCCGGATTGTCAATGCGCATGACCAAAGCATCGACCAGTTCATTGAGACGGTGCGGCGGAATATTGGTCGCCATACCGACAGCAATACCGCTCGAGCCGTTGAGCAGCAGGTTTGGCACACGTGAAGGCAATACATCCGGCTCTACCATGGAGTCGTCGTAGTTTGGTACAAAATCGACCGTATCTTTCTCGATGTCAGCCAGTAGCTCCTCTGCGATCTTGGTCATACGTGCTTCGGTATAACGCATCGCTGCAGCATTGTCACCGTCAATAGAACCGAAGTTCCCCTGCCCGTCAATGAGCGGTGCCTGCATGGAGAAATCCTGCGCCATACGCACCAACGCATCATAGACTGCCGTGTCACCATGCGGGTGATACTTACCGATCACATCCCCAACGATACGCGCAGACTTCTTGTATGG
>JALTYW010000046.1 GCA_027046415.1 Sulfurovum sp. | reverse complement strand
GTGCTGTGCTATGTGTGCCACATTTTCCGGTACTGTCCAGATGTGCGGGTCGAGTCCATTTGCTTCATGGTGCTCCTTTTCGTGATGGTGGGCAGCCATAGGCATTTTGTCGATGCCTTTGGAAAGATCGATGATCTTCATATTTGGATTCAAATCTCTAAATCGGGGCAGCCATGTTTTCTCAAACTCCACGCCAATGGAAAAGTAGAGCTGTGACGTGGCAACCGCTTTCATCTGGGAGGGTTTGGGCTCATAGGTATGTGGAGAGTTTCCCGGTGTGACCATGAGGGTTACTTGTACTTTGTCTCCACCGATGGCGTTGACGAATGTCTGCTCGGGGAGGATGCTTACAACGGTATTGATATTTGCCAATATAAAAGAGCTCATGGCAATGAGAGTGAGAAGTATTCTATTCATGAGAGGAATTATAGCGAAAATTTTCGTGTTTGCGCAGGGCTCATTGCAGTGGAATGTAGGCATACCCCTCATTTTGGTAGCGCACAAGTGCTTCGGTTTTATTAAAGGCGGGCTTCACAAAAGGGTAGAGTGTTTTGGGTGTGATGTTTCTGTGTTTCATGCCCATACCGCATATCTCTATGGTTGCAAACTTACTCAAAGCTTTAAGCATCTTGGTACGGGCAGGCTGATGCTCTTTTAGTGTTGTCTCATTGGCATAGGGAGAGTGTGCAAGGTCCTGGATGAAAAAGCGGTAGGCTTTTCCGGAAACCACAACGGCAACCTTGAGTTTGTCACCTCTTGCTGCATAGAAGTCTCTGAGTTTTTGGGTATTGGCAACAAGCTTTTTGGCAAGAACGGTTTCTGATTTTGTTGTAAGGTCAAAAACAACTTTATAGGTTTTGGCAAAGAGGAAACCCTGTAAGAGGAGTATAAGAAGAGAGAGACGAAACATAAGAAAAGCTCCTTGAATATATATAATTTTATACTATTGTATCATATGTGTGTTATACTTCATCAAATGATTGCAGGAGATAGAGAATGATTAAATCACTTATCAAAGTTTTAGGAGCTGGCGTGTTCGCATTGGCGGTTGCGGGATGCTCCGGTGGCGGATCGACACATTTTGAGGGAAACCACTACAGCTATGCATTTTCGGTAGATACAGAGGGGTGGTCAGGAGGATTTTCCGACTATGACAAAGATATTGAAGAGAGTCTGTCGCTTCGGTTTGCCCATACACTACTGCCTGAACCACTCGATACCTCAGACGGGGCGGTTGTTCTTTCAGGTACCAACCGCAGTGATGATCTCTTTATGTATATGAAACATAAAATTGACGGTCTTGATGCCAATGCTACCTACGCACTTACCTTTACAGTAGAGTTCGCCTCCAATGAACCAGACGGAGGTGTAGGTATAGGCGGAGCACCGGGAGAGGCTGTGACACTCAAAGCCGGTGCGGTTGCGTACGAACCCAAAAGCGTTCTTGATGCCACAGGGTACTACCGCATGAACATTGACAAAGGCAATCAGAGCTCAGGAGGTGCCGACATGGTTACTATAGGCAACTTCGCAAACGGTACCGACCGGAATGAATATGTCCTTAAAACGGTAGGTAACGATACACCGTTTCGTGTTAAAACGGATGAGAACGGTACAATGTGGGTGATCGTCGGTACCGATTCAGGCTTTGAGGGCAGCACAACGATCTACTATAATCAAGTGGATATTGAGCTTGAAAAAATATCTGAGTGATCGATATAGAACATAGCGCATGACACACCAAGAGAAACTCGCCAAAGCCAAAGCAAAATTGATGTTGGAGCATCCCTATATCGGGTCACTCGCTACTGCACTCAAAACTGTGGATGATCCTGAGGCTCTGACCTTCAGCAGCGATGGAGTGAAGCTGACTTATAACCCTGAGTATTTTGAGAAAGTACCACTCGATGAGATAGAGTTTGCACTTGCCAATGGTGCGATGCATGCAGTACTCAAACACCAAGAGCGGATAAGTGGACGGGTAGGGCGCATCTGGCAGGCGGCGACTGATCTTGTGGTCAACAGCATGCTGGTCAAAAACGGCTTTGTCCTCCCGCCCTATGTTTATTATGATGAGCGCTTTGAGGGGATGTATGCCGAAGAGATCTACGATGTGCTCAAAGATGAGATGATCACCAATCAGACGCGGGATGAAGCCGAAGTGCAGAGTGAGGAGATGGAGCCTACAGAAGATGAGAGCAAAAACACTTCCAGCAATACCTCACAGACTCAGTCCAACGATCAGACCACACCATCACAGGAGCCAACAAACCAAGAGAAACTCTCTGCCCAAGAGGAGTCAATAGATCCCAAAACCCTTGAAGCACTCCAGGAAGAGCTGCAAGAGTATTTCGAGCAGATCTTCGCCAAGTACAAGCGCCAAGGTGACCTACCTAAGGGGCTGGAGATCGTAGTGCCAGAGCTCTTTTCGCATAAGATCGACTGGCGGGAGGCGCTCTACCGTTACATTGCCGACTATGCAAAGAGCAGCTACAGCTTCATGCCTCCCAATATGAAATATCTCTACCGCGGTATCTGTCTGCCCTCTCTCAGTTCTGATCTGCTGCGCATCGTTATAGCGGTCGACACCTCCGGCTCGATCGATGAGGAGATGCTTGGGGTGTTTCTCTCTGAGGTGAGTGCCATCATGCAGCAGTACCCCAACTATGAGGTCGATATCATCACCGCTGATGCCAAGGTACAGTCGCACAAAACCTACCTGCCCGGTGAACCATTGGAGTATGAAGTAAGTGGAGGAGGAGGGACAGACTTCCGTCCAGTCTTTGCCTATATAGACAGAGAGATAGACTATCCGACACTGCTGCTCTACTTTACCGACGGTATGGGTACTTTCCCGAGCGAAGAGCCCGGCTATGATATGGTCTGGGTAATGCCCGAGGCTAAAGAGGTGCCGTTTGGGGAGATGCTTGTACTTCAGGAGCATTAGCTCCTAATAAACATCATTGTGGCTGCCTATATCGACAAGGATGATCACATCGTTTTGTATGATGAAGTCGATGACAACACGGTATTTCATATTGATAGAGACAGAGTGGTATGCACTCAGTTTCCCTTGCAGCTTGTGCAAACGCAGGGATGGATGCTGCGGGTTTTGGCTTAGTATCTCTATGGTCTTTTTATATTGCGGGTAGATATCTTTGTGCTTTTTGAAAAACTTGACGGCTTTTTTCTCATAGCCCTCTGCAAAGCGTATCTCAATCATTGTTGATGGCTTCTTCTATAGCGGCAAAATGACGGTTCAAATCGGTATGATAATCTCCTTTTTCAATATCTCCCATCACCTCTTTGTACGCTTTTTCGAGTTTGTAGGCTCTGTACTCCTCATACTCTTCAAAAGGGATAACACAGTATTTGTCTTTTCCCCGTACATTGATGATAACATCATTAAAGCCATCGAGCAGCTTCTCAAAGAGAGATACCCCTTTGGCTTTCACTTCGCTTGCCGTTATTGTCATAGTGTATCCTTAAAAGTACTTTTTAGAGTATTATAGCATATTTATTAACCGGCAATTAATATAGTTTGCATATACTATGTATATTTCATAATATTAGGACGTGCTATGTACGAGATCGTTCAGGAAAAACCGACTTCATGTTTTCTCAATGCCTTTGTCATTGTCATCATCCCGCTGCTCTTTTTGACAGCGTTGGCGCTGGGGTATGCCGGGCTGCTACCGTTTGGAGTGGAGCTGCATACGCTGATCATTATCGCGTTTATCTTTGTTGTGTTTGTCACGTTTGTACGTCACAATGCCAACTATGCCGCCTGTCACATGCGCGGCTCGTTTGCCAAGATGGAAGAGAAGCTTCAGCATGAACTGCGTGCCAATGCACTGACGATCATGGGCAAGACCAAATCGACCCTGCATGTCAAAGAGTTCATGGAGGAGTACTACAAAGATATCCGCAACGACAACTTTGCCCGAGTTGCTCCTTCGGTCTTTCCGATGCTCGGTATTCTGGGGACTTTCATCGCCATTGCCATCTCCATGCCGGACTTTACTGTCAAAGACCTCGATGCACTCGACCATGAGATATCGGTGATGCTTTCGGGGATCGGTACGGCATTTTATGCATCCATCTACGGGATCGCCCTTTCGCTGATCTGGACCTACTTCGAGAAGCGGGGCAGTTCCAAGATAGACAAAACCCTCTACGACCTTGAAAAACTCTATGATGCGCGTGTCTGGAAGCGTGCGGAGCTGCTCAAACATGAGCATATGCAGAGTGAACTTAAAGATCAGGAGATCGTCAAAACCCTCAAAGAGACTTTTAACACTGACTTTATCCGTGAGATGAACGAACAGTACCTCAAAAATTTTACTGCTGTCGTTGCCGACACTACCGCAGGTTTCAAACAGATCACGGAGAACATACAGCAGGTATCTGGCACACTCAAAGAGACGCTTGAGCGGATACATAGCAGAGAAGAGAGTGTCAATGCAGTCGATACCATCAGCCGTAACATTGAGGGCTTCAACGAGAATGCCAGAAGCCTACAGCGTGCCATGCAGCGGTTTGATGGCAGTGTGGAGCACACCTTTGAGAAGATCGATGAAGAGGTAGGGCAAATTGTGGAGAAACTGGCAACCTTCGCCCGTGTGCTCTCCGAGCAGAACCTTGAAGTGATGCAGACCCTTGCCGAACTCAAAAAAGAGCGTGAGAAGCAGGACTGATGTTTAGAAACAAACGCACAGACGAGGGGAGCAACTTCTGGATCTCCTATGCCGACCTGATGGCAGGGCTGCTCTTTGTTTTTATCTTGCTCATTGGTGCCATTGTCTCCAAGTCGATCATCCTCAAAAGCAACCTGCATGACAAAGAGGACAGGCTCACCGCACTCTCCCAAACACTCAAAAACAAAGAGTCCATCCTCGAAGCGCTGCACAGAGACCTGAACGAGAACAAAGCACGCCTCGATGCAACACAGAATCAGCTGCAGGAAAAGATGCAGACCCTCAAACTCAAAGAG
>JALTYW010000045.1 GCA_027046415.1 Sulfurovum sp. | reverse complement strand
GTTCATCAGCGCATCGAGCCAGACATACATGACATGTTTTGGGTCGTTGATCTCTTTGGGGAGCTTCACACCCCAGTCGAAACTGGTACGGGTAATGGAGAGGTCTTCGAGTCCCCCCTCGACAAAGCGGATCACCTCGTTGCGCTTGCTGCGCGGCAGGATGCACTCAGGATGGGCGTCGTACCATGCCAGCAGCTTGTCCTGATAGGCAGAGAGGCGGAAGAAGTAGCTCTCCTCTTCTACAATGGTGGTAGGCTTGCCGCACTCAGGACAGAACTCGCCATCCACAAGCTGGATCTCTGGGAAGAAGGTCTCACAGGAGATGCAGTAGTGTCCTTTGTAGACATCTTTGTAGATGTCACCGTTGTCGAACATGACCTTAAAGGCTTTCTGTACCCCTTTCATATGGTCTTCGTCGGTCGTACGGATGAACTTGTCGTAGCTGATGCCAAAATCGTCCCAGAGGTTCTTGAAGGTTGCCGAGATCTCATCGGCATACTCCTGCGGGCTTTTGCCTCTGGCTTTGGCTGACTCTTCTATCTTCTGTCCATGTTCGTCCGTACCGGTCAGAAAGAAGGTCTCAAGACCGCTCATGCGCGAGTAGCGCGCCAGTGCGTCGGCAATAATGGTCGTGTAGGCGTGACCGATATGGGCAACATCGTTGACATAGTAGATAGGGGTGGTGATGTAGGCTTTGTGGCAAGATGACATAGGCAAGATTCCTTAAACAAATGAGTTTATTTTAATAGGAGATATTTTAGCCAAAGTGCGCTGTGGTATGGGTTAGTCTAATATAATGCTATATAAACTCATATTTACTAATATTTTTGTGCTATAATGAAGAAAGTGATTACAAAAGGAGGCTTCCTATGTCCCAACTGCATTATGAAGAGCAGGGTACATTCATGCATAGAGACAGCAATAGTCGATTTGATGCCGAAGAGAAGCGTAGAATTTTTGCCGAGTTAAATGCAAGACGACTCAAAGAACAGAAAAGAACGGAGCGTTTTAAAAAGATGTTCCTGGGGAAGCGCATTTATCATATCGAGGGGAAGGATTTTTATAAACTCTCGGATGGAAAACGTGTTTATTATGTGGAGAAAGAGACGATAGGAAAGATTTTGAAAGGTCCACAGCAAATGACACTCTATACATTTCGCTATGCCTCCGGAGGGAAGCGTACAGGTTTGGTGAAGTGGGACCCTGTTTCAGGGCAGATCATGCTTTCAGAAAGTGCACTGCGCATCTATTTCAAGCCTTTTCGTATGGAAAAAGAGAGATAAAGTTTTTAGAAGGAGAACAGGGTGCTCATTCGTAGCGGCAAAATACAGTTTTTGTTCTGGAGTGCATTTTTTTCGGTATTTGTCTTTTTATGGATTGCAGCTGTATGGCTGCAGATCTTTGTGATACCGGATGAGTCACCAAAACATGTACCTTCGGATGCAGTGGTACTCTTTTTTCTTCTCTATGGGATATTTGCCTTGCTGGTGATGGGTGGAACTTTGGTCTCTGTACTGGTAAATAACCGTTTCTACAGACGTTTTTTCGGCGTGATGGCAATACTTATGTTCGGTTCGATGATGATTGCAAAAAGTATGTACGGTTAGAAGGCTCAATCCTCTTTTGGCTGAGCCACCCCCATATAGTGGTCGTAGTTTGCAGCATAATCTTCAAGGTTCTCTTCAAGCATAGAGGCGTACTGTCCTACAAAATAGTCGAGCAGTTCTTTCTTTTTTGATAGCATCTCTTCTCCGCTCTGAAATCCGGCAGCACTGATCCATGCATTGAAACGTGCTGCTGCAAACATAAGTGAATTGCTTACCAGTCCGGGCTGTACCTGTTGATTGATGTGACCGTTTGCCAGAGCGATATGTGCATCGGCTCTTTCAAAAAATTTCTCATCGAGCTGTTTTTCCTGGGTATGCAGTGTTTCAGACATGGGGTGTTATCCTTTTTTGCACTATTGTACAAAGTTGTGCTTAAGAGAAGTATGATTCAGTTGTGATAGGCTAAAATGTTTTCCGGCAGTGCAAAATATTGACAGAAAGGGCAGCATAATGATGCGAATGGTGTTTGTGTGGTTAATCGTTTATATGAGTCTCCTCTATGGAGGATGGTTCTCATCCGATAAAAAAGTGACAGTACGTGTACATCCGCCGATGGATATAGCCTATGAGAAGAGCGAAGCGTTTGCCAAGGTCAACGAGATACGTGAAGCTTTGGGGATGAATACCCTTGACAGCAGTGATGTGTTGGCAAAAGCGGCGCAGGCACATGCAGACTACTTGGTACGCAACCATGCTTCTTCACACAGTGAAATAGAAGGTTTGCCCGGGTTTACCGGTAAAAACCCTACTGAAAGGGCAATACACGCAGGCTACTTTTCACGTATGGTACTTGAAAACCTCTCAACGAAGAACTATGATGCCGAGAGTTCGGTAACAGGACTCTTTGCTGCCATTTACCACCGGTTCGCTTTTTTGGATGAAGGGATCGATGAGATGGGTATCGGTGTTGCACAGGAGAGATCCAATGCGAAAAACAGCGCGTTTGTTTACGATATGGGCAATTCACAGTTAGATCGGCTCTGCCGTATGAAAGTCTTCAGCGGATCGGGAAAGTATATCAATGGTGTATGCCGCAACCTAAAACATCCTTTACCCTACAAACGTTTTCTCAAAGCCAAAAAAGATATCAAGTGGCTCAACCCCAAGGTTATCTTCTACCCGTATGACGGACAGGAGAACGTGCCACCGGTATTTTATGAAGAGGTGCCTGATCCGCTGCCGGATTTTGAGGTCTCAGGCTTTCCTATCACTGTAGCGTTCAACGACCATTTTTTTGACCATGTAACACTGCAAAGTTTCCGGCTCTTTGAAGAGGGAGGGAAAGAGGTTGTCTATAAACGTGTTTTAAGTAAAAAGAGTGATCCGCATGGAAGACTCAACGGGCTTCAGTTTGCACTGTTTCCTCTTGAACGACTTGCCTATGACACGCTTTACCGTGCGCAGATTGTGTATCTACACAAGGGAAGAGAGGTTATGAAAGAGTGGACTTTTCGTACACGCAAGCCGGAGGAGACGTTGTTGCGCATTACCAAAGAGCATGCTAAGGTGAGGTTGCAAAGAGGCAAAAGCTATCAGCTCTATTTTGTACCCAAAAACGGGCATGATCTGCTTAAAAATGTGCTTTTTCCTGAAGATGTCGATGTTTCATTTATCGACCACAACACATTGCGGGTAAGGGTCTATGACAAAAAGAGCGGCGACTTTACGATCAAAAGCGGCACGCGACGTGTTGATGTTACTGTGGTTGACCACGCTGAGTGATCCCCTTTAGTTTCTAATCTCCAAAAGGTGTCTGGTACTGATGTCATCCCAGGGTTTGTTGAGTGCATAGAAGTCATTATAGCTTTTTAGTACACGTCTGAAATCGGCACTCTGCGCACTTTGCTCCTGAAGCACCTCCTCAAGCGCTTTTTTTGCCGCAGCGAAAAATTCTGGCGGAAAACTTTTGATTTGCACCTGTTTGGGGAGCTGCTGCAGGGCTTTGGCATTTTGGTAGCGGAACTCCTGCAGCATTGTCGCGCTCATCTCTTCGCTTACAGCGGTGATGATGGCACGGTGTTCGCTGCTGAGCTTCTCCCATCTTGCTTTGTTGAATGTCAGTTCAAGGATGGAACCGGGCTCATGCCACCCGGTGTAGTAGTACGGTGCCGCTTTGGCAAAGCCCATCATGCTGTCAAGGGCAGGGCCAACCCACTCTGTCGCGTCAATGGTGCCGCGCTCAAGGGCTGTGTATATCTCACCTGCGGGCAGCAGCACAGGATTGACCCCCAGCTTTTTCATAACCTCTCCGCCAAGACCGGGGATGCGCATCTTGAGTCCTTTGAGGTCGGCAAGGGAGTTGATCTCTTTTTTGAACCAGCCACCCATCTGAGGACCGGTGGTACCGCCAATGAGCGGATAGAGGTTGAATTTGCCGTAGAGTTCCCGCCAGAGCTCATACCCGCCGCCAAACTTGAACCATGTGATCATCTCTTCGCTGAGCATCCCAAGGGGCATGCCGCCAAAGATGCTGAACGCGGGGTTTTTGCCTTTCCAGTAGTAGACACCGGAATGAAACGCATCGATTTGCGAAGCGGAACAGGCATCAAACACCTGCATGGCAGGGACAAGAATGTTCTTGGCGAAGACTTTGATCTCGAGTGTACCGCCGCTAAGCTCTGCACACCGTTTGGCAAAGGTATCCACCCCCGTACCCATGATGGGGAAGTGTGCAGGCCATGAGGTAGCGAGTTTGAGCGTGATTTTTTTACCGCGGTTGATGTGGACAGTACCCAAGCCGCCCTCTTTGTCGGCACGGTGGCATCCGCTCAGTGCCAAAGCACCGGCACCAACAGCAGTGGTTGTGAGAAAATCTCTGCGTTTCATACAAACAGCCTCTTTTTTTGGAATTATTATAGCGTTTTGGAGCACAAAAGAAGGAAAGAGGGGAAAGATTTGGCAAAGCAATGTAGTGAGATGGAAAATTTACAATCGGTAACATTGAGTTAACTGTTATAAAAAAGTGTGATTTATTTTAATATATAGTGTTGCCAGTAGGGTACACTTTGATTTTACTATTTTCCAAGGAGACTAACATGAAAAAAAGATTGGTTCTGTCATCTACGATAGTTGCATTTTCACTTTTGACAAATGGATGTGGTGGTAGCGATTCGTCATCGCCTGTATCATCTGCAGCACCATCTGAGCCAGCAGAAACACAGGCACAAGCCAACGACACGACGTGCAAAACAAGTGGTGATACGGTTTTGGTACCGGAGGGAGGAGAGTGCACCTACAGTATTCCGTCTTATAACAATGGGGAAGTGCAGACCTATAGATGTGAAAACGGACGAATATACAGTGACGGCTTGAGTGCACAGACGATCACATTTAACAATATTACTATTACGTGTGAGTAGTAAGACGACAATAACTGTATTCCAGATCTTCGGATGTGGAATACATACAAAAAAACAATAAAGTAAATAAACAAAAAATAAGAAATAAACAAAT
>JALTYW010000044.1 GCA_027046415.1 Sulfurovum sp. | reverse complement strand
TGACATATACAATCTCTCTCTGAGGATTTGTAAGTACAATGGCATTGTCACTCTTTTCAATCGCAAATCGGAATGCCTGAAGTTCACGTGTATTTTTTCTTATACGGCGATAGCTGACAATCAAGAGTGCTAAAATGACAAACGCAAACAGCAGCAGAATAAAGGCAATTATCTTTTGGGTTTTCCTGTTTGTCGTATATATGCTGTAGAGGTCAGTTAGTACATTGTTGATACTTTCAGTAATAGGTATTTTGTTCACCTCCTCTCTTAATCGTTTAATAGCACCGGCATCATGAAGCAGTTGTTTGCTGTGCTGAAAAAAGTACACCAGGAACTTATCGCTTCTGCAACATGCTTCAAGTTCTGCCAGTTCACTCTTAAGTTTCTTCGCATCATATGGCATATCCATCAGTATTTGGCTGATAGAAAAAAAGATATTGTCAATAAGAATTTTTGTCGATGACCTCTTTAAGAGTTTTATCTCCAGTGTCCGTCTCAAATCATACAGAAAATGTATAGAGTTGGTCACACGGGCATTCAGAGCTTTAAAATCTTCAAGAATCTGTTTCTTGTGTTCATATTCATTTTCGATTTTCTGAACCGCTTTGACAACAGAAAGTCCGAACTCCTGGGTAATGTTACGGGATTTTATCTGTTTAAGCTTTGCTTCAAACGCTTTCTCCAACGTCTCTGTTTCATCATAATCAATATAGCGATATGCACGGTAGAAGAATGTATCAAACCTGTAATTGAGAATCCTCATTTGATCAAGTTCATGATGATAGACGTTGTAATTTGTAATCTCTTTGTCTATTTTAACAAGATAGATAAACAAGACACCAAGCAGAAGGAAAAAAAAGCTCAACAGCAAACTGAACCTATCTGTACGTTTCTGCCATCGGTCTGCATATCCTTTCATGGTCTATGCACCACTCTTTTTGGCATCTCTCCGGTAAGCGTTTTTAGAAACGAGACAATAGCATCGATCTCATCTGATTCCATATAGCGCCCCAACTGATACTGAGTCATAAATACAACAGCATCCTCCAGAGTCTTAAAACGTCCATCATGCATATAGGGGGCTGTCAGTGCGACATTACGAAGCGACGGTACTTTAAAAACATATTTGTCCTCTTCTCTGTGAGTGATCTCGTAACGTCCTAAACTGGTACTGTTTGCATCTTTATAAATCCCAAACTTATTATACAAATTTCCGCCAACATTGATACCATTGTGACAGATAATACACCCTTTCATTTTAAAGAGGCGATACCCTTTTTTCGCCTTCTGTGAGATAGCATCACTCTCACCTTTGAGAAAACGGTCAAACGGTGCATTTGGTGTAATCAATGTCTTTTCATACTCTGCGATAGCATCAGCGATATTCTCTTTTGTAATGCCGTCAGTATATATACTCAAAAATATCTTTTTGTAGTGTTTATGATGCTTAAGCTTTTTGACCAACGTATCCAAATCTTGTCCCATTTCAAGAGGGTTTTGAATAGGATCAAGTACCTGTTCCTTTAGATTGGCTGCCCGTCCGTTCCAAAATTGTCTGAAATTGAAAACCGCATTATATACGGTGGGTGCATTGAGCTTTCCTTTTGCACCATTGATACCAACCGATACCTGTAAACCATCATCTCCTCCATCCGCAAGATTGTGACAGCTGGCACAGGAGATTGTATTGTCTCGGGAAAGTATAGTATCTGAAAAAAGCATCCATCCCAGTTCAACCTTCTGTACATTCACCTCCATCTTTTCTGGAATCGGACGTATTACGCCTGCGGCTACAAGCATCGTTATCCCGATCATACCAAATAAAAGACGGTACATCCTTTGTCCTTTTCTCAGAGTTCGATACAGGTCCCTACACCGGAACTGGTCAATATTTCCAACAACAAAGAGTGCTCTACTCTGCCGTCAATAATGTGTGCCTTCTTCACGCCTCCGCGAAGCGCTTCAATACACGCATCCACTTTCGGCACCATACCTCCCTGTATTGTACCATCTTTCTTGAGTGCTTCGGTCTTGGCAATGTCAAGATTGGTAATCAGTTTCATCTCTTTGTCAAGTACCCCTGCCGTATCGGTCAGGAAGAGTACTTTCCGTGCTTCAAGGGCAATGGCAATCTGACTGGCAGCAAGGTCGGCATTGATGTTAAACCCGGGATGCCCTACACTGCTGCTTGCAGCGATGGGGGCGATCACAGGCACAAATCCGTCATCGATAATATTGTCAACGATTTCAGGGTTGACCTGTTCGATGACTCCCGTGTAGCCAAAGTTGTCAAAATCTTTAGGGCGCGCTTCGAGAAACTTCGCATCTTTTCCTGAAATACCGATCGCTTTGCCTCCGTGGTTGTTCAACAGAGAAACGATCTCTTTGTTGATCTCGCCGCTGAGTACCATTTCGGCAATACGCATCACCTCTTTGGTGGTTACCCGCTGTCCGTCAACGAACTTCGTTTCAACACCCAGATCGGCAAGCAGATTGGTAATACTTTTACCCCCGCCATGCACAATAATAGGCTTCATACCTACCAGATGCAGCAAGACAATATCCTGAGCAAACTGCTCTTTGAGCTCAGGCGAGGTCTGTGCCGAACCACCGTACTTGATGACAATCTTTTCATTGGAGAATTTTTTGATGAACGGCAGTGCGTCCAACAGGGTTTTTACGACTTCTATTTTGCTTTTCATACGTTTGCACTATCCTTGTATGTTTTGATATAGGTATCCACCTTCTGCAGTACCGGAGGATCGATCTCTAATTTTAGCCTCATTTGAACGATAGGCAACTTAAACTCTGCCATTTTGACCGCATCTTTTTCAGTCACAAGCAGCGCCTCCGCTCCCACCTCTTCCATCTTTTGTGCCAACTGCTGCTCATCAAAATAGGCATGGTCTTCAAGATAGAATCTACCCACAACATTTTCAGGAAGATAAGGCTCCAGCCGTGAAGGATTGGCAATCGCCGTTGCCAAAAGTAGTCTCTTTCCTTTAGAATCTACCTCTACCACCCGCTTAAAGTCTCTATCCTCTTGCAAAACCATATCGGCAAACCGATCACTGAAAGCAAACTCGCGAAGCGGACCGGCAGGAAAAGGCAGTACATTCGATATGGATGCAGGTTTGAGAAGTATCTCCAATTTTTTAAGATCTACCCTATTGAAACCGTCATCCAAAATAATCACTTCTGCCCCATTCGTACATGCCAGAACAATCGCTGCTTCACGCTCTTCACTCACGACTACCGAAGCCTTTGGCAGCGACTTTGCCATCAGCATCGGCTCATCACCGCTCTGTGTAACATCGGTCAGTATCTTCCCTTCACGACTGACCTCCACCAGCCCACTGCTCTGCCTGCCATAGCCACGGGAAATGACAGCCACCTTCTCATAACATGAAGCCAGCGCAATCACAAATGGTGTTTTGCCGCTTCCTCCTATGATCAGATTGCCCACCGAAACAATAGGAACAGAAAAATGTTTTTTACGAGCAACCAGCCGTCGCACCAGCATAAAACTGCCATAGATCACCGACAAAGGAGACAATACCCCTATCCACAGAAAGTCCAATCCCCTCGGCTGAAAATAGATACGCTCAAAAAACTGTTTTACTCGCTGCACGTTTTTGCCCCAAGCTTTAATATCTCCTCACACGCAAACCCCGCCGCTTTACGCGCCTCAACATTGATGTGTGGACGGTGTTTCTCCAAAAGATGGTACTGCTCCAAGATCTCAAAATAGACCGTTTCGCTTTTACCCTCCTGTTGACAAAGATACTTAAACCATCTGTCCCCTTTCTGCACATGCACTATCTCTTCATCATATATGATATCGAGTGCATCCAGCAGCTTTTGTATCTGCGGTAGTCTCTTTTTGTTTGCAAGCTTTTTCATGATCTGGGGGTTAACATCAAGCCCGCTTGCCTCATAGTAGCGCGGGATGATCGCCATACGTTCAAGCACACTACCTGCAGTATGAGCCGCTGCATCAAAGAGCCCTGAGTGTACTGGAAAGTCACCGTAACAATAGCCTATCTCTTCAAGCAGTCTGTGGAGCATGTTGTAGTGGCGTATCTCATCGGAGGCAACTTCCAGCCAGTCAATTTTGTAGGCTCTCGGCATCTTGGGAAAACGGTAAACCGCATCGAGTGCCAAGTCGATCGCGGAGTATTCGATGTGTGTAATGGCATGGATAAGCGTTGCCAGCCCCTCCGGGCTTTCAAAATCTTTTCGTGCAGGCAGCTTTCTCGGCTCTACGATACGGCATTTGGAAACATAGGAGGGAGAAGCGAACACCTTTGGGGCAAAGCCGGGCACTTCCCTAACCTCATTTTGGTTACAATATGCTAAACATTCACGTGTCACCTGCTCTTTAAAAGCAATATCGTCACTGGTGATCGCACGTTCCAATTCTCTATAAAAATCCATAAGGAATTATAGCATGCAAATCAAAATGCAACCCATGGGAGCCTACCAGACCAACTGCTACATTGTCACGATAGACGGCAAAGATCTCATCATTGACCCTGGTGTGGATGCCACACAGTGGGTCATCGACCATGTCACCAATCCTGTTGCCATCCTCAACACGCACGGACACTTTGACCATGTCTGGAGCAATGCAACACTCAAAGCGCACTTCAACATCCCCATCTACTGCCCCAAAGATGACTGCTTTATGCTTGAAAAAGATCCGTTTTCACAAGGTACCCCACCAAGCAGTGCCGATGTTGCTGTTGCGCCTGACAGTACACTTGACATCGGAGGCATTACTGTAACCTTTCACCACTTTCCAGGACATACCCCCGGATGCAGTACCATTGAAATAGGTGATATATGGCTCAGTGGTGATTTTCTTTTTGAAGGGAGTATCGGACGCTGGGACTTCCCCTACTCAAGCGGTGTGCAAATGGTAGAAAGTCTGAAAAAAGTGCAACGTTTTACAGAGGACTTTACCCTTTACCCCGGTCACGGTATGAGTACCACCCTCAAACGCGAACAACATGGCATACCACAGTGGATACGCTATGTGGAATCAACGCTGTAAAATATTGGGAAGAGGCGTAGAAGTATATATTGTTTTCCAATGTGGAGAGTCGCGTAGGGTGCGTAGCCACGCACCTTTGAAACACATAATGAAAGAAACGATCTATTTTTTACAAATGCTTTGAAGGTGCGTGATTACGCACCCTA
>JALTYW010000043.1 GCA_027046415.1 Sulfurovum sp. | reverse complement strand
GGTAATGTTGCACTTGCCGCCTCCGGAGATCCGTATCTTTTCTCCCGCTTTGGTATTCGCTTCGACAATGACAGCATGACCGGGAGGCAGCAGTGAAGCGCACATCAACGCCCCGGCACCACCCCCAATAATAATCGTTTTGTGTTCCATAGCACGCATTATACCCAATGAAGGCTACACACAGGCTACACAAACCTTTCATACAATCTGGAAAAAGGAGTCAAGGATGAGAAGGAACGGATTAATGCTGCCGCTATGTATCGCTCTGGTGGGTATGTATGTATCGGCTGCCGAAAAGTATGATACAAAAGCGTTCCGTGTTGTAACAAAACTGTGTACCCCCTGTCACGGTACACCATTCTACATGGCAAAACAGATCGATGAAGATGACTGGGAATACTTCTTTGAGACACCAGGCAAGCTTGAAAAGATACACAAGGGCAAACCAAAAGCACTTTCAGCATTTAAAAACAATCTCTTTAAGCATAAAAAGAAAAGGATCCTGAAGTTCTTCATCAACAATTCAAAATTTTCCGGCAGTGTCCACGGCTGTGACGCAAACTTCTGCGGAACCCATCATTAAAATAGCGTTATAGCACCTACTAATGATAGGAGGTGATCTATTCTATGTACCAAAGTATGTTAGAATAGCAGTATGAAAACAGGGTTGATACTTATTCTCTTGCTGCCATGCTTACTCCATGCTGACAACCTCTTCATCGTGACAGACAAAAATGGAAACATAGAAAAAACAACACAGATTCATCATCGGGATAATGCCTGCCTTACCCAAAAAGCATCTGAATTCTCTCTACAAGCGATGTATGACGAACTGCATAAAGCAGAGCGTCTTGCACATGCTGCACAAAAAGCCAAACAAGCTGTCAGACACATTGTAGAAGCGACTGCAAAAGCACACAGTAAAGGGGTAACATACCGTCTAAGTGATAACGAAAGAGAAGCTCTGCTCAAGTATGCCAGGTACTTCAAAGGCGGCAGGTACAAATGGGGAGGCACGACACCCGAAGGCTTTGACTGTTCAGGGTATGTGCAGTACCTCTACAAAAAACACGGTATCAACCTGCCAAGAACTGCCCTCTCCCAGTCAAGAACTGGTACACCTGTCCAGCTTGACCAGTTACAAAAAGGAGATCTTGTCTTTTTCCTGACAGACAAAAAACGTGGCATCCCAGTCACCCATGTCGGTATCTATCTTGGCAACGGCGAGTTCATCCACGCTGCATCAAGGAAAAAAGGTGTCATCATCTCCCCGCTTGACCACGGGCACTACCAGAAATGCTATGTTGGAGCACGTCGCATCCTCCCTCCTGCCGTATAGCTGCTGCCCGGCTTAAAATAGCAATTAACACTTTGTTAACACAGCAAATGATAAAATCGTATTATCCAAACATAATTAAAAGGAGAACAACATGAAAAGATATGCCTTTTTGCTTAGTATAGCAGCACTGCCGTTTATAATAGGATGTGGGGGAGGAAGCTCTTCTACCCCTGCAGCCACCACATCCTCAACAGCAACCATATCAGGGACCGTTCCGGGTACATTGATTGAGGCCTTTTGTGAGGATGGCAGCTATTTCAGAGTCACCTCTACAAATAACGGAACATCCGAACATCCCTTCTCTCTCAGTGTTCCACAAGGGACAAACTGCCGTATCGTCATGACCACCAATGAAAATGACCCTGCAAACAGGGTTGTGACACCTATCTGTTACGTCAACGGTAGTACAACAGGTTCTACCATTGTACTGCATGATGATGTTGATATAGGACATGTCCCTTTGTCACTTGACCCCAATGGTATTGCAGATGCAAATGAGGATCATGTCTCTGACAATCCGTTATGTGTAACTGTCGATGCTGCCAAAGCAGCTGTAAGTACTGTAGCAGTTCTCGATACGGACGGAGACGGTATTGTAGACCCATACGAAGATGATGACGGTGACAGAGTAGTCAATGCTCATGAAGATGATGATCGTGATGGTATAGAAAATATGTACGATGATGATGGAGATGCCCATCCTGACTATATGGAAGACGATGATCATGATGGTACACCAAACTACAGAGATGATGATAACGGAGACCACAGTCCTGACTATGTTGAAAATGACAGAGACAGAGAAAACGGAGACCGTGACTCTGCCAATGATAATTCTGACGACAATACAGACCACAATAGTGATGATGGCTCAGATGACAGCAACGATGACAACTAAAAAACTTCACAGCAGGTAAACACACCTGCTGTCACCACTTCTTTCTCAGTAACTTACACATACTTTACCACCTAACAAAACGCTAACACTTGCCTAACAACGGGGTAATATAGTTCTCCTATAATTTTTATGAGACTTTATTAAAGGAGACAACATGATCACACAAGACAGATTATGGGTCGCACTGGCTGCGATACCTATCATTATGGCTTCGTCTACTACAGTTATCCATGCAGATGATGACAAAGACAAGAAAGAAAAAAAGGAAAAGGACAAAGAGAAAGAAAAGGATAACGAAAATTCCGGAACAACAAACACTACGCCCGCCAATGGTTTTCCTTATATGTTGACAGCATGGAACGATCTTGGTATGCACTGTATGGACGGAAATGATTTTTCGGTATTTTCCATACTTCCACCCTACAACAATCTTCATGCCCAGCTTAAAGACAAAAACGGTGACCTTGTTACAAGCGGTGTAACGATCACATACGAATCGACCGTAGGCACTGACGGCAAGATCAATACTTCAAGCAGCGACAAAACTAATTTTTGGGACTTTAGCCAAAAGCTTTTTGGTGCTGTTCTCTCACCTGACGTGGGGCTAAAGGGGAAGTATACCCCATCATCAACACCGCGTACACTCGACTTCAATCCACAATATGAATGGTGGGAAGCGGAAGGAATTCCTCTAACCCCATACAATGACGACGGTAGCAAAAACTACTATCCACTTGTCAAAGTAACTGCAAAAGATCCTTCCGGAGCTATACTTGCATCTGTCAATGTGGTATTGCCCGTCAGTGATGAAATGGACTGTAAACGGTGCCATGCAACCAATTCACTGGCACCAAAGGCCATGCCAAAAGCTGGATGGGTTGCTATGAGCGATCCGGAAAAAGACTTCAAGTACAATATTCTCCGTCTGCATGACGAGCGCATCCCCAATGCCGTGTCCGACCATATCGGCTCTTTAAGTGCAAAAGCGTACAACTATGACCCGGCAGGACTTGAAGCAACAGCAAAATCCGGTACACCCATCCTCTGTGCGGCATGCCACAGTTCCAACGCACTTCCTGGTACCGGCGTGGATGGCATCAAACCGTTCACCCAGGCGATCCATAGCTTCCATGCCAAAGTAACCGATCCTTACACCGGTCTTTCCCTCAATGACAGCAACAACCGTGCAGCATGCTACGCTTGTCACCCGGGTGCACAGACAAAGTGTCTCAGAGGTGCGATGGGAGATGCAAGAGACAGTGCCGGCAATGCAGTCATGCAGTGCCAAAGCTGCCACGGTCACATGAGCAATGTAGGAAATTCCCAGCGTCAGGGTTGGCTGGATGAACCAAACTGTCAGGCATGTCATCATGACGGTGTACGGGAGACATCTGCCATAGACCCCGCAACCAATACGCTTAGACATGTTGTCGATACGAAGTTCGCAACAAACCTGAACACACCTGCAACCGGGCTGAGTCTCTACCGCTTCAGCAAAGGTCACGGAAAACTGCAGTGTGAAGCATGTCATGGGGCAACACACGCCATCTACCCCGCACATACTGCGGACAACCAGCTCTCACAGACCCTACAGGGACACACAGGTACAGTAGGAGAGTGTAACGCCTGTCATAACAGTGTACCCAATACTATTTCCGGCGGTCCTCATGGTATGCACCCGGTCGGTCAAAGCTGGGTCAAAGAACATGGTGATGCTGCAGAACACAACACGGCACAGTGTACAGCTTGTCACGGAAAAGACTATAGAGGGACACCTCTCTCCGAAACATGGACAGACAGAAGTTTCTCAACCGAATGGGGAACAAAGAACTTTGCCAAAGACCACCAGATCAGCTGTTACGACTGCCACAACGGTCCAAACGGAGACTGATAGAGTACGCAAACAGAGGGGATCATCTCCCCTCTTGGCATACATTCTTTCTATTAACCAACCTGTGATACAATAGCGTTTTTTCTCAGGAAGGATCTTTGGTTACCCATGTTCACACAGACAAGATTTAAGTTTCTCTATACCTCTTTTATTGCCTTTCTCATTATCAGTTTTCTAACACGATATGTCTTACTGAGCATGAGTCTCGAGAGTGTTGACACTTCGTTCGTCATACTCGCCAAGATATTCGGTATCGGATTTTTTTACGATATTGTCACTGCATTCTACTATTTTCTCCCACTGGCACTCTACCTGCTCATAATCCCTACGAAACTCTACAATAGCAAAATACACCGTATCATTCTCGCTGTTATTGCTGTTTCTATTGTCTATGCGATGATCTTCAACGGTGTCAGTGAATACTTTTTCTGGGAGGAGTTTGGGAAACGGTTCAACTTCATTGCTGTAGATTATCTTGTCTATACCCATGAGGTCATTAAAAATATTCAGGAGTCCTATCCGCTTCCGATCATCCTTACGACCATTGCCATAGCAAGTATAGCTATTGTCTATTTATTCAAAAAAGCCTTTTTTGTAACTACAGACAACACAACCTTTATCCAGCGTTTTAAATATACGCTCCCTTTCTTGCTTGCACCGCTGCTTTTTTTCAATATGCTGGACAAACAGGAGCTGTCAAACATTTCAAAAAATATTTACAATAACGAACTTGCGAAAAACGGTCTCTACTCTCTCTTCTCTGCGTTTAGACATAATGAGCTCGACTATGATGAGTTCTACAAGACACTTGACCATCAAACTGTCATGAAAAATCTCAAACATCTTGAAGGTTTCGATGATAAAACCCCAAAAACCGTCACTGCCAAAAAACCTGAGCAAAAGTATAATGTAATCCTCATCATGGTTGAAAGCCTCAGTGCAGAGTACATGGGTATCTTCGGAGACAAGAAAGGTCTGACTCCCCATCTTGATGCACTGGCAAAGAAGTCTCTTTTCTTCAATAACCTTTTTGCCACAGGAACCCGAACGGTACGCGGTATGGAGGCTGTTACGCTCTCTGTTCCTCCAACTCCGGGAAGA
>JALTYW010000042.1 GCA_027046415.1 Sulfurovum sp. | reverse complement strand
GTTGTTCAATCTCTTTGGCAAACTTCTTGTCTTCTTTGTCTGGTACCAGACCGTGCGTATAGACGACCGGTTTGCCTACCAGTCTTCCTTCGCTCTGTGAAACTTGTGCGACAATGGTCACAATGCCATCTTCGGCAAGTTTCTGTCTGTCGAGTACCACATCGTTTTCGATGGTCATGTTGTTCTGGTTGTCGATGTAGGTTTTGCCTGATTTGACTGTTTTGACCTTCTTGAGGTACTTTGGTGTGATCTCCACCTGGTCACCGTCGCTCATAAGTAGAATGTTACGCTCATCCACACCACACTCTACAGCGGTACGTGCATGCTTGGCAATGTGGTTGTACTCACCGTGTACCGGAAGGAAGAATTTTGGCTGTACCAGTCTGAGGATGAGCTTCTGCTCCTCCTGTGCAGCGTGTCCGGAGACATGAATATCACTAAACTCTTTGTAGCGTACTGTTACGCCGGCTTTCATCAGTAGGTTCATCAGTTTGGAAACACTTGCCTCGTTGCCTGGAATGGCAGAAGCGGAGATGATAACGGTGTCACTTGGTTTGAGCTTGATGTGGCGGTGTTCATCGGTTGCCATACGGTTAAGTGCTGCCATGGTCTCACCTTGTGAACCGGTGGTGACAATGAGTACTTCATGATCGGCATATTTGGGTACTTCATGTACTTCGATAAAGTGTCTGTCATCGATATCTACATAACCTAACGCCCGGTTTGTCTCAACGTTTCTCTCCATGGAACGTCCGATGACACAGATCTTTCGTCCGTGTTTGACCCCACGCTGCATTGCCTGGAAGATACGGTGGACATTGGAGGAGAAGGTAGACATGATCACACGTCCTTTTGCCATCTCAAAGAGCTGGTCGAAGGTTTTGCCTACAACGGTTTCACTTTTTGTAAAACCCGGGTTGTGGGAGTTGGTCGAGTCGGAGAAGAGACAAAGTACCCCTTTTTCACCGTAATGGGCATAACGGCGAAGGTCCATAGTATAGCCGTCAACCGGTGTATGGTCGATCTTGAAGTCTGCAGTGTGCATTAAAATACCTGCAGGCGTTTCAATGGCAAGAGAACATGCATCGATGATGGAGTGGGTGTTGTGGATCCACTCGATCTTCATATCGCCGATCTCATACTGCTTTCGCTTGGTAATAAATCGGAAATATTTGGCATCGGCCTTCAGTCCGTGTTCGTTGAACTTGTTCTCGATCATTGCCAGTGCAAGTGGTGTACCGTAAACCGGGAATTTTAGCTCTTTGAAGAGATAGGGCATCGCGCCGATGTGGTCTTCGTGACCGTGTGTGATCACAATACCTTTGATCTTGTCTTTGATGGTATGCAGGTAGCTGAAATCCGGTACAAGGATGTCCACGCCGTGCATTGTCTCATCAGGGAAGCTCATCCCCACATCGATGACGATTGCAGTGGTTTCAGTCTCAAGTACGGCCATGTTACCACCAATCTCTCCAAGGCCTCCAAGCGGTGTAAAGCGTACTTTGCCCTTGGAGTTGAGATCGATCTGTTTCCATGGCGCCATACGGGCTTCCTGTACCCGTCTGTTCTCCTCTATGGAAGCGCGCATGGTATCATTTACTGTAGTGACATTTTTGCGCTTGTTGCCACGTCCTTTGTTGCCTCCGCCGTTACGGTTGGCATTGCTGTTTGGCTTCCTGTTGTTCTGCCCCTGATTGCGGTTGTTTTGCCCCTCTTGATGCTGTTGCTGCCCCCCTTGACGGTTGGGGTTTGGCTTTCTATTGCGGTTGCGGTTTCTGTTGCCGCTGTTGGCGTTTTTGCCTCCGGAGGCTTCCGTATTTTTGTTTTCTCGGTTCTCTTGTGGCTGACGGTTGGGGTTATTGTGCTGTCTATGTGGGTTAGGGCGTCGGTTGCGCTGCGGTTTATTGCCTTCTTGCGTTTTTTGCCCTTGATTTTGACTGTTTTCGTTTTGTGTTTTGCTGTTTTCCATCTAACATATCCTTTAATTCATTATATAGCAGATGATACATCGATGTCACAGCTTCATGAGGTCGCAAGTTTGGATCGAGATCCAGTGTTGCGAAGGTTTGTGCAACCCTATCTTTGGAAAAGGCGGCAGTGAGGTTTTTGAAAAGCTTTTTACGCGGCTGCGCAAAAGCGATCTTGAGGAACGCTTCAAACTTTTCATCATCCAGACTGCGGTCTTTTTCAATCAAAAGCACGGCAGAAGTGACGTTTGGCGGCGGCACGAACGCTTCGGGTTCTACCTCGAAGCAGAGCGTAGCGCTGCCTACGCTGGAAGCCAGTACAGAGAGTGCAGAAAACGCTTTCTCTCCCGGTTTTGCAGCGAACTTGTCGGCAACTTCCTTCTGAACCATGACCAGTATGGACTGGCACTGTTCATCCTTGAATGCTTTTAAAATGATATTGGTTGCTATATAGTAGGGGAGGTTCGCTACCAGATGATAAGGCTCATCCAGCAGAGCGCCTTCCCCCCAACGCTCAAGCACATCTCCGCACCGAAGCTCGAAGCGCCCTTGTGAGATAGGGGTTTCAAACTCTGTGGTAAGATGCTCGCATAATCTTTTATCAACCTCAAATGCTGTGACATTTCGAGCTTTTACAAGCTCTTTGGTTAAATCACCTAAGCCAGGCCCGATCTCGGCGACCTTCAGGTCATCGTCGGGCATCGCTTGGATGATTTTGTGCAGATAGACATCGTTCTTTAGAAAGTTCTGTCCAAACTTCTTTGAAGCGAATGCTGCCAAATTATCGATAATCATACTATAATAAACCTTTATACTGCCTATATCAAGCTTCTGGCTACAGGCACTCAACCCCTATTTGGGATAATTTTTGTATAATCTTACCATATTTGGCGGTACAATAGGTTAATAGGATATGGTATCGCAAGATTATGGAGCAATTATGGACTATTTTGCAAAACGTATTATTCCCTGTCTCGATGTCGATGGCGGGCGTGTCGTCAAAGGGGTCAACTTTGTGGGGCTCCGCGATGCGGGTGATCCGGTCGAGGTAGCACGCCGCTACAATGAAGAGGGTGCGGATGAGCTTACCTTTCTTGACATCGGTGCAAGCCATGAGGGACGTGACACCATCGTCGATGTGGTTAAAAGGGTCGCGCAGGAGGTGTTTATCCCCCTTACAGTCGGCGGAGGTATCCGCAAACTTGAAGACATTTATGCGCTGCTCAATGTCGGGTGCGACAAAGTAAGCATCAACTCCGCTGCCATTAAACGTCCTGAATTTATCGAGGAGGGTGCCAAACGTTTCGGTTCGCAATGTATTGTGGTTGCCATCGATGCCAAACGGGTAGATGAAGATAGATGGCACATCTTTACCCACGGCGGGCGTAACGATACCGGCATTGATGCGATCGCATGGGCAAAAGAGGCATATGAGAGAGGGGCAGGGGAACTGCTGGTTACTTCCATGGATGCTGACGGTACCAAAGCGGGATTTGACAACGAGCTCAACCGGAAAATCGGTGAAGTAGTGAACATCCCTGTGATTGCCAGCGGTGGTGCAGGAACAATGGAACATATGAAAGAGGCATTTACCGAGGGGCATGCCGATGCTGCACTTGCAGCATCGATCTTTCACTTCAGAGAGATTGACATTATGGATCTGAAGCGTTACCTTAAGTCTGAGAACATTCCGGTGAGACTTGGATGATTGTCTGTGCGGGCAACATCGAGCAGTTTGATTTTGCCAAACCCATAGGTATAGGGCTTGAGAATGTGGCGATCAACCTGACCCGTATGTGTATGCTTGAAAAACCGGCATTTCTCTTTTTTGTAGGAACAGCAGGCAGTTACGGTGACAAAGAGATTTTTGAGATTGTCACATCACAAAAAGCGACACAGATAGAGCAAAGTGTTATCGCAAAAGATGCCTACACACCCCTTGAAGAGGCAGTAGAGGGCATAGCATCTTTGGAAGAGGTGGCTGAAATCCACTCTTTTTTCAAAGACCAAAATGTTTCACGTGAAACTGTTGTCAACTCCTCCAACTACATTACCACCAATGAGGCAGTAGGAGCGTGGTACAGAGAAAGAGGCATTGGTGTGGAAAATATGGAGTTTTATGCGGTGCTCAAAGTAGCCAAAGCATTTGATATTCCTGCCGCGGGCCTGTTTATTGTTACGAATTACTGTGATAAACATGCGCATAGTGATTTTATGAAGAATCATCAAGAGGCGATGGAGAGGCTATCCCAGTATATCAACAGGTATTTAAATGAGTAATAAAAATTTTTTGAGTAAAAGGTACATCTTTATTGTAATTGTGGGAGTAATCATTATAGGTATTAATAAAAATTCAACAATAGTGACTTCACATGATATAGAAAATACAAAAGAATATACTCCAAAAAAAACAACAGACATGAAAAATTTTCAATCAGATACAGACGATTTCATTACACAGCATACAAGATATATTCACAAAGGTACGGAAAAAGAAGAACATGAAGCAGTACTATATCAATATCAATGCGATGGTAGGCAGTATTGTAGTCAAATGCATTCATGTAAAGAGGCGACATATTTTTTACAGCATTGTCCAGACACACATATGGATGGTGATAGAGACGGTATACCCTGTGAAAGACAGTGGTGTGGACATTAAAATGAGGATAATATGAAAAAAATCATTCAAGACCTGACAAAACAAGAGCTTGCAAAAGAGATCAAACCGGCATTTCGTGCGAAGCAGATATATCAATGGATCTATCACAAATATGCCACATCGTTTGAGGAGATGAAGAATCTTCCCAAAGCATTGCGGGAGGAGTTGGAGGAGCGATATACGCTGATGCCGCTTAAAGTCGTTACGGTACAGGACAGCATCGACGGCAGTAGAAAATATCTCTTTGAATTGCATGACGGACATACCGTTGAAGCGGTTTTGCTGCTGATGCGAGACAAGGAGTACCATGAAGATGGCTCCCTAAAGCATCAGGAGCGCTATACAGTCTGTATCTCCTCTCAGGTAGGGTGTAAGGTAGGGTGTGCCTTTTGTTTGACCGCAAAGGGCGGTTTCATGCGAAATTTGACACCTGGTGAGATCGTCGAGCAGCTGCGTCTAATCAAAAAGGACAATGATATCGCTGCCAACCGCCGTGTCAATATTGTCTTTATGGGGATGGGGGAACCGCTTGACAACCTTGAAGCCGTTGCCAAATCGGTAAAAATATTTGCCGATGAAGAGGGGATGGCGATCGCGCCACACCGT
>JALTYW010000041.1 GCA_027046415.1 Sulfurovum sp. | reverse complement strand
ACTCACCGGCAAGATACTCGACAGCATATTTGAGCCGTATGCACTGCGCGGTACTCATCGCACCGTTATGAAAGTTGAAGTGCAGATACGCCACTTCCTCTTTTTGCTCCATCCATACTTCATGGAAGGTATCGTAGCTGCGGTCAAATATCAGTGGCAGACGCTCCTCTTTGACTCCCTTGAGCCTCTCTTTAAGCACATAGGTAGCAGGCAGCTTAAATCTGCCAGGCTCCTTGAGATGGCTGATCCATACTGCACCATCTACAGTACCCAGACAGATCGCCCCATCGCGCTTGGCAAGCACCTCTTTGGGCTTGCCGCGAAACTTTGCTTCTTTGTGTGTGCCGTAGAGATAGCACTGCACCCCCAGTATCTCATCAAGCACACCCGGATGCGAATCGGAGAGATGAATCTTCCTGATGATTGTCTCCGTAGTGTCATGCTCCCAATCTATCGCACGCATCTGCTGGGTAAATTGCGCATGCAGCGGGTTGAGCAGTTGGGGAATACGCTCATTGGTCTGAAAATGTTCAAAAAAATGTTCCAATGCCTCAAGCGATGCCGTCACAACCTCTCTTCTATAAAGCGATGCCTTATAGGTATCACGCACAGGGAAATCCGCCTCCGCATAGATATCGCCCCCGTCATACGCCTCATTGGCTCTAAGTATGGTAACTCCCCACTGTTTGCTCTCGTCCTGTAGTGCATACTCCAAAGCATTAGGCCCTCTGTCGCCTCTGGGGCCGGGATGAAAGATAAAGGTGGGATAGACTTCATAGATACTCGGTGGAAGATAACGCTTCAGAAAGGGACAGAGAATGATATCGGGAGAAAATGCCTCTATCTCCTTGAGCATCTGCTCTTCGGTAATCGCATACGCAACTGCTACCTCTTCGCCTCTATCCTTAAGGGAAACATAGACTGCTTGTGTCAGTGAATTGAAGGTGGTAACGAGCAATAAGATTCGCATTTAGCTACACTCTGCTTGAAGCATTATATTATTTCCGTCAAATGCACTTTTGTCTAATTTATAAAATTGACATAATGCTTTTTCTCCTATGAGAAACCTAGATCCATTAGAGAGGTATAAAGTATATATATAATCGCGAACTCTTTTGTTGCTAACATTTTTATAAAGTCTTTCATAATCAGTCATCATCCCTTCATCTTTTGATTTTTCAATTTTAGCAATTGGAAAATGTTGCAAAAATGAAAACTTAATTAACAGATCTCGAAATTGCCCACTATCCGATACACCATCAAAACAATTCAAAAAGAGAAAAATAAGTTCATAGGACGATAATTGTGCTCGTAAAATATTTGCATAATCTTGCAGATCTTTATCTAAAACTTTCTCTTGTTGATTAATAAATTTTAATATCTGGTATAGATTTCTAAAATATTGTCCTAATACATGATTTTGTTTTATTTGTATATCATTTATGTATGTATTGATTGGTTTGATCCTGTTCTTTTCTATAAATTCATTAAATAATACTTCAAATATTTCTCTTCCTGTATACACAGTTCTTGTACCTTGAGGGATTATTATTTGCTTTTTATATTTTAAATTTTCAACAATATTATTATGTAATTCAAGCATTTTAAAGAAAGTGTTTTCAAATGTCTGAATTTCCATATGTTTTGCTTGTTTTTTCAAAGATTTGGCAGACTTTTTAAACTCCTTTCGTGACTCTTTGAGCTCAAGTTGTTGCAAAACAATAGTAATCATTAAACCGATAAAAGTTAGGAAAGTTAATATTGGATTAAGAATACCACCAAAAAAATCTCCCCATTGACCAAAATCTTTTATATTTTTATTAACTAGCAATATATCCCATACAGCAAACAGAATCATAAACAATAGTGCTGCTTCAATCAATAGTGCTAATCTTTGTATGATCTTTTGATTTTTCTTGGATGCTTTAGTATCAAATATTGTATAAAAATAATTGTATAAATCTTTACGTCCAAACAATACGTATAAAAATAAAAAAATTATAAGCAACCATATAGTTTTGCCAACATAATCGACTGGTAATATGAAATGTATTGTTTCCATAAATTACCTATCCTGTGTATCACTACACTCAATATCCAAACTAACAAATCCTTTATCGTTAGTAACAATCAAATCAGCACCTATTTTTTTTGCACATACATACTGCATCGCATCTTCATAATCTTTATAAGGGGTAGAACCATCAACACATAAGTCTAATGCCATGGCAACATCCCCAGATTCAATAGGTACCAATGTAAAAATATCATTGACAAAGATCATTTTATCAAGTACCTCAGTTTCATTGAGTGTAGAACGATTCGAGAGAACATAAAACAGATTTGCAAGCGTATCGCTATTGATAAAAATCTCACAATGATCTTGTTCCAGATAGTTTGCAATACATGAGAAACTATTCTCATGAAGCGCTCTGGTGTTGTCGCACATATCTATAACAATATTTGTATCCACAAAGATATTACTCTGCATGTTTTAACGCCTTTTCCATGCGTATTTGCCGTATATCAATATCACCTATATTGGCTGAGGGTGAATGTTTGAGTTTTTCCAAAGCCTCCAGCTTCTTTTTTTTACGTATTTGCCTATATCTCTCTTCTGTCATCTCTTGTACGATCTGGGTTTGTGTCTTCCCCTCCACTTTGGCTAACTCCTCAAGGTGTTTTGCCACTTCTTCTTCAAATAGAAAGTTCTTGCGTATTGTCATGATATATCCTTTTACACATATAATACTGTATGTATAATATCATACTCAGACAAAATTAGCAAATCCGAGGCAGCAACTCACCCGTAGGCAGATCTAAAAAGCGCTTGGTACCCCACGAGGAGTTAAGGATCACTTTGCCCTCATGTTGGTGGGTGACTGTGCCTATGACGGTTGCATCTGTATTGAACTGCTGTAGTACTTCTATGGCTTTAGGCTCATCCTCTGCAGAGATAGCCAGTACAAAGGTACCTTCATTGGCAAAGTTGACAGCCTCAAAGCCAAGCATTTCACAAATGCCTCTCACCTCTTCGGATACCGGGATCTTCTCTTCCTCTATCTCGATGCAGACTTCACTTGCCTTTGCCCACTCATTTAGTACTGCTGCCACACCCCCTCGGGTCGCATCACGCATCGCCATGATCTCTACTCCGGCATCGATGAGGGCTTTGACTTGCGGGTAGAGTGAGGCGCAGTCTGTTTCCAGACTGCTCTCAAGGGTGATGCCCTCTCTTGCGGCAAAGATGGCTGCCCCGTGTCTGCCGATGTCACGACTGACGATAACACGCATACCCTCTTTGAGATTGTGTGCGGAGATATCCGGCTGCATGATCTCTCCGATACCTGTGGTATTGATAAAGAGTTTGTCCACACTGCCTTTGGGGATAACTTTGGTATCGCCGCTGACGATCATGGCACCATTAATCTCCAGCTCCTTTTTCATGGAACGGACGATCTTTTCAAGTTCGCGTGTCGAGAAGCCCTCTTCGATAATCACTGAACAGGTCAAGTACTTAGGCTTTGCGCCCATCATGGCGATATCATTACAGGTACCGCAGACCGCCAACTTGCCGATATCACCCCCCGGGAAAAAGAGCGGTGAAACGGTAAAGGAGTCTGTCGTCATTACGATGCTCTCAGGCGGCACATCCAACACTGCCGCATCCTCGCTCTTGGAGAGGATATCGTTCTTAAAGTGTTTGTAGAAGATATTGGTAATGAGTTCATTGTTCTCTTCGCCGCCGTTACCGTGGGCTATGGTGATTGTTTTCGTCATTTTTTCTCCATTACGGGTACCCACAAGGGGGCACCTCTACAATTATTTAATCAATCAATGTAGGGGCAATCCCTTGTGGTTGCCCAATATCAAATCAAATTGCCATACTTGTAATACGCCGCACATGCCCCTTCACTGCTCACCATGCAAGAGCCGATAGGCGTTGTCGGCTTACACGCCGTGCCAAAGATCGTACACTCAGGCGGTTTTGCCATACCTCTGAGGATATCGCCGCAAATACAGAGCTTGTGATCCTCTATCTCTGCCAGAGGCAGCACCTCTTTGTAACGCACTTCCGCGTCATATTTGGCATAGGCATCTTTGAGCTTCAGACCGCTTTTGGGGACATTACCAAGCCCGCGCCATCTGAAGAGATCTACTTTGTCGAAGTAGGTGTCGATGAGTTTCTGTGCATTGAGGTTGCCCTCTCTTGTCACGACACGCTTGTACTGTACCTCAAGCTCACAGCGTTTTTCTACAAACTGCTTGACGATCATGCTGATGCCTTCCATCACATCTACCGGCTCAAAGCCGCTGACAACCACCGGACGACCATACTCCTTGGGAAACTTCTCATAGATCTTGCTACCGGAGATCACGCTCACATGGCTGGGACCCAAAAAGGCATCGATCTGGTTGTTATAACTATCCACATGCTCATCTCTACTGTCGATAAGCTCTACCATTACTTCAGGTACGGTGACATGGTTGATATGAAAGAGGATATTATCGATCCCCATTTTAATCACCTGATCGAGCAGCACAGCCGTCATCGGTGTCGTTGTCTCAAAACCGATCGCAAAGAAGATCACCTTTTTGTCCGGATTCTCCTCCGCGATTTTCAGACACTCCATCGGCGAATAGACGAACCGCACATCTGCCCCTTTGGCACGCGCATCCTGCAAACTGCCGTTGCTTCCAGGCACTTTGATCATATCACCAAGTGTTACTAGGATGACATCTGGCTGCTGAGCCAGTACATAGGCATGGTCGATGCGCTCTTTGGGCATGATGCAGACCGGACATCCCGGCCCGTGGATGAAGTTGATATTTTCCGGCATTAGCTGTGGGATACCGTACTTCATGATCGAATGGGTATGCCCGCCGCACACCTCCATGATGTTGATGGTACGACCCAGCTTCGCAGCATCTTCGGCGATGATTTTGGCATAGGCTTGCAGTGTCTTGCCGTCGCGAAAATTATCATAGAGGTTTTTGAGTTCAAGTTCAGCCATCTTACTGCTCACTGCTCACTACTACTTGTCCGCCAACATCGCGATTTGGGCAGTTGTCATCTTCAAGGATCGTCCGTCTGCGCTCCTGTTCATCCATCACTTCAAGGATCTCTTTGTAGGTCTCTATGGAGGCGAGTGCCTCGGCTTCATCGATCTTGTTCATCACAAAACCGATATGCAGCAGCACATAGTCACCTACTTTCACTTCGTCATCCGCCATCATCATCAAATTGG
>JALTYW010000040.1 GCA_027046415.1 Sulfurovum sp. | reverse complement strand
CGACTTTTTGTCAGCTACATTGCCCAGAGAGCCCAATGGCAGGGAAGCATTCCTTTCCTGCTTGCACTGGATACCAAAGGAGATGTACAGTTCATACAGGCAGGTATGCTGCCGGAAGCATCTCTTGAGGAGCTCTTTACACAACTGAGCAAAAAATAAACTATGCCGGTCGTACGATACCATTGTGTATCGTTACGATGCCTTCAAGTTCTGCTTCATAGACACGGTCACCAAAACACTGCAATGCCTCATCGAGTGTTGGCATCTTTTGGCAAAAATAGAAAAAATCATCTTTGGGAACGTCGGGTTCCACCGAAACCCCAAACTGTGACGCAAACGTTTCAATATCCCAAATTACTTCAGCTTCACCATTGCATACAAGCGTATGGGTACCTCTGCTCTCTCCCATTCGATGTGGCACTACATAGATCGGTTTCCCCATTTTTTGCGCAAACTCTACCGAACGCAAAGAACCGCTGTTAAGATCCGCTTCGGTCACAACCAATATCTCTCCAAGTGCCACGACTATCTCGTTTCTGACCACAAAACTCCAGTTTGTCGCCCGAAAACCATCGTTGAAGGGACTTAGAAGCAGTCCAGTTGATTCGATTTGGGAAATGAGCGGTGCGTTGATGACCGGATATCGGATATCGAGCCCGCACCCAAGTACCGCAATGGTATTGTCTGTTCCTGCACCTTCATGTGCCAGTGCATCCACACCCATAGCAGCTCCACTGACCACACAGACCCCGCGTGCTGCAAGCGCTTTGGCGATCTGTCTGGTCATCTCCTGTGTATAGAGTGATGGTGTACGTGTACCGACAATAGATACTTTGGGACGTTCCAGCAAAGAGAGATCACCACGGTAAAAAAGCTCCTTCGGGTACTTATTCATAGACTCAAGTACTGTAAGATGTTTTGAAAGCAATGCACTCATGACAACCTCTTTTTTACCGATATCTTACACCGATTTTTGATCCATGCAAAAAACTATTTCATTTTGTCATATTTTTATCCAATACAATGGATAAAAGCTACTTGTGTTCCTTCTCACTTCCCTAAACGAGTAGCAAATCTGGTATAATACTACCAAAATGTTCAAGTGAGGTTCCCCAATGCCCAGCAATCTCGGAAAACTGATTTTAAGAGTTATGCTTGGAGGTATGCTGCTCTTTCACGGTATCTACAAACTCCAACATGGTATAGGTGCAATCAAAGCGATGCTCGCTGCACACGGTATGCCGGATATGCTTGCTTACGGTGTCTTCATTGGTGAACTTGTAGCACCAATACTCCTGATCATAGGCTTTTACAGCCGAATCTGGGCAGGGGTCATCGCTATCAATATGCTTTTTGCTATCTGGCTGACAAACTTCAGCGGATTTGGATCACTTGGAAGTTATGGTGCATGGGGTGCCGAAACAGTCATGTTCTATCTGGCAACCGCCCTCTCGATTGTGATGCTTGGCTCTGGAAGTTACGCCGTTTACCGTGATTAAAAGATTTGTTTCAGCTTTATATACACAAAAGAAAACGGAACTTCGTTTCCCTTATACCATCCATCCCCAGACAAAATAGGCAGTCAAACTCAACACCACTACTCCAATGAAATTCAGCTTCAATCCTACCATTGCCATCTCCCTAATGCGAATGATACGTGAACTCATCACAATAGCATTGGGAGGGGTTGCAATAGGCAGCATAAAGGCATAGGAGGCTGCAACCGTAGCGACCATCAGCAGCATGGTACCCTGCTCCTGCGGCATCTTCTGGGCGAATTCATAAAAGATAGGAATGGCTATGGAGGTCAGTGCTGTGTTGCTGGTCACTTCCGTTGAGAAGGTCACAAAGAGTGCGACCACAAGGAACATACCAAAAAGCGGCAAATGGGAAACGAACGAAAGTTTTGAAGCAATATCTGACGCTAAACCTGTCTGTGACACCGCAGCAGCAATGCTAAAGCCCGCTCCAAACAGAAAAATAATTTCGTAGGGAATATTGCGTGTATCCTCCCAGCATAAAAAGCCGATCTTTGGCAGAAACATCAAAAGTCCAAAGCCAAGCAGTATCAGCTTTTCATCAAGCGCAAAACCTGCAAACTGCTTGAGAAAAGTGTTGGAAACAAGTACAACCGCCAATACACCGATAATACCGTAAAGGCGTTTCTGTTCCGATGTCAGCCTCGGAACCTCCTGTGTTACATCTGCAACACTTTCACCCGATACACCGCGTGAAAGCAGATAGGGCATGATCAGCAGCATCAGTCCGACAACCGGAAGCATCATTACCATCCATCCACCAAAGGTCATAAGCGGCAGGTTATGATCTTCAAGAAAACCCATCAAAATCAGGTTTGGCGGAGTGCCGATAGGGGTCAATATACCGCCGACACTCGCCCCGTATGCCGTGGCAAGCAGAAAACGGACTTTCAGCCGTACATTCTCACTGAGAAACAGTGCAACAGGCATCAGCATCAGGGTAATGGTCGTGTTGGAAAGAATGGAACTTAAAAGTGCCGAAGTAACAGCCAAAGCGTAGATGATCCCTGTTGCCGTTTTAGGGAAAAAACTCAACAGCTTTGCGGAAAAATATTTATGCAGCTCAGTCTTTTCAATGGCTATGGCAAGCATGAACCCTCCAAGAAAGAGGAAAATGATCGACTTTGAGTAGTTGGCAGTCACTTCCGATGTTGACAGAATGCCAAATATTGGGAAAAGTAAAATAGGCAGCATCGACACCACACCAAGCGGCAGTGCTTCATTGGTCCAAAGTGTTACCAAAAATGCGATAATCGCAATGGTCACTGCATGCGGCATGGCAAAAAACGGCTGTGATACGATAAAAAAGAGCAGCCCTATACCTATACCTATGGCTATTTTTTTCATCTATTCCTCCCTGAATATGCTATCTATATAGACTGCCTCAACCCCCTTTAAAAGCGGCTTAGCCGTTCGCAGTGCTTCCATAGTCGCTTTGTGGGGGTGTCCAATGGCGATGGCATATCCGTTTCGTTTTGCCAAGGTAACCGCTTTTTTCAACTGATTGTGAATATAGGGAACAGCCTGTACATTGTCAATGAAAATATCACGTGCCACATAGGCATCTCCAAACATATGTGCAATCTTCGCTACCTTACTCTTTGCGATGGTACGGCTGTCGATAAAGGTAAACCCCTCCTTTTTCATTGCCTCATACAGCAGATACATCGCATGGTAGTTTCGTGTAAAGACTGATCCGGTGTGGTTGTTGATGTAGTGTGCTCTGGGGAAAAGCCTGCGCAACTCCCGTACGCGTGCCTTAATTGCTTGGCGGCTTGCCGTTGTCATCAGTGTCTTGCTTTGGGTGTTGAATTTGGCATTTCCCGACTCAAGCGGGAGGTGGATCATATAGTGTACAGCATGGGTCGCAAGCTTCTCCGTATGCGGTGCAGCACTGTAGGGAGGGAATATAGAAGGGGTGATAGGGATACCGAGTGCATTGATCGCATCAAGCTGTGCTTTGGTATGCACATCATCGATGATAATTGCCAGTTTTGGCTTTTCCCCTCTGTATGCAAGCCTTACTTTGGGGTAAACCTTTTGCCTTGTCTCATGCACTGACGGTGTCGGATGGCGTTGCGCTTCTTTTTTGACAACCTGTTTGTGTTCTGTTTTGTGTACAGATTTTTTCACCGGTGTCTGCTTCGTATGTTTTTGAATATGCTGCTTTTGTACTACACTTCTATGCTCTGTTTTTGAATGTCCACATGTACCAAGACAGTAGCCTATGCCTACAAGCAAAGCGGCAGCAAAAAGAAGCAGTACTATTTTCAACGACTGTTTTGAACGGTTGTTTTTCTTCTTTTTTTTACGCTTGACAGAACTTCTTTTCTGCCCGCTGCGTTTACGTTCGGAACTTTTTTTACTTTGGGGTGAAGATGATCTCTTTTTACGTGAAGCAGGTGCCATGATTTTCCACTTTGGTATAGTGGTGCTATTATAGCCAAATTACCATTACCCGAAAAAGTTAAAAGTTAAAAAGGAAAAGGGGAAAGAGGAAAGGGGAAAATAGCAACCTAAACTCATTCAAAATTTTTGACAAGTTGTGCTTAGATTTGTAGGTTTGGCAAACTCAAGATTTTTTGTGAGTTTGCTGTAGATTTGGGGGCTTGGGTAAAGGAGCTTACGAATAGTAAGTGACTGCACCCATCTCCCAAAGATGCAGTAAAATCGCAAAAAAGATTAGTTTGTCTCTTGGTCTACGATTTTGTTGGCTTTAATCCACGGCATCATCGCACGCAGTCTCTCACCGGTCTTCTCAAGCTCTGTCGCTTTGAGGTTTCTTCTCTCCGCGTTCATTCTTGGATAGCCTGCCTGACCTTCTAGGACGAAGTCTTTGGCAAATTTACCGTTTTGGATCTCTTTAAGAATCTCTCTCATCGCTTTTTTGGACTCTTCGTTGATGACACGTGGACCGCTTACCATGTCACCATACTCTGCTGTGTTGGAGATGGAGTATCTCATATCTGCAATACCGCCTTCGAAAATCAGGTCAACGATGAGTTTCATTTCATGCAGACACTCGAAGTATGCCATCTCTGCAGGGTAGCCTGCTTCAGTCAGTGTTTCAAACCCTGCCTGGATCAGTGCACTGACACCACCACAAAGGACTGCCTGCTCACCGAAAAGGTCAGTTTCAGTCTCATCTTTGAAAGTTGTTTCGATGATACCTGTTCTACCGCCACCAATTGCAGACGCGTAAGAGAGTGCAAGCTCTTTGGTTTTACCGCTTGGATCCTGGTCTACTGCGATCAGATCAGGGATACCGCCGCCTCTGACAAACTCTGAACGTACAGTGTGTCCCGGTGCCTTTGGAGCAACCATCATAACGTTGATGTCCGCTCTTGGCTGGATGCGTCCGTAGTGGATGGCAAATCCGTGACCAAATGCGATGGTCGCACCCTCTTTGAGGTTTGGCTCGATCTGTGCTTCATAGATCTCTTTCTGGTTTTCATCCGGAAGGAGGATCATCACAACATCACCTTTGGCAGACGCTTCTTCGACTGTCAGTACTTCAAAGCCTTTGGCTTCAGCTTTTTTCCATGAGCTTCCGCCCTTTCGCAGACCGATCACAACGTTAACACCAGAATCTCTCAGGTTTTCTGCGTGTGCATGTCCTTGTGATCCAAAACCGATCATCGCAACCGTTTTGCTTTTGATGATGCTAAGATCGCAATCTTTGTCGTAGTATACATTTAAATGTTCTGCCATCGTTTATCCTTGATGTGTAAAAATTTTCGCGATTATACCCTAATCTTGCTTATGCTTG
>JALTYW010000039.1 GCA_027046415.1 Sulfurovum sp. | reverse complement strand
CTTTTTAGAAGGTGCAGGTGTTGAAGCATCTGTCATGGAAATTTTTGTTGCAGCTCTGGACGGTGCCGGTTTTGCTTTTCTGACAATTTTAATACCTGAACGTGAGAGTGTTTTGCGCTTTGGCTTGTTTTCCGCTTCTGCTTTGGAAGCTTCCGTCTGCGGTTCAGACTTTTTACTGACTACAGAAATACCTTTGCGTTTTTTTACCTCTTTTGGTGCCGGTGTCGGTACTTCTGCTTCCGAAACCGTTTCCACTTCAGGTGTTTTCTCCGCTTCAGGTATTTCAGTCTCAACAGCCTTTTTAGGCTCTGCAGGTTCAGCTTTTACTTCTGTTTCTTCTGCTTTTGGAGTTTCATCCGCTTTGACAGCGTTCTCTTCCTTGGCTTTCTTGACAACTGTCACTTTCTTTTTCGCACCGGGCTTTTTGAAGCCTTTTGGAAGGGTGCCGCTGATAGCATAGTCTACGAGAATACCGGCATTTTCCAGACTGATCGTACTGTTTGCCGCTTTTACATCAAACCCGAGATCTTTTGCTTTTTCAAGCAATTCACTGTTTGACAATCCCGCTTCTTCTGCTACTTCTTGGATTTTTACTTTATCCATTATTGATTAACTCCTTTAAAAGCTTAGAAAACCGTTCTTCGTCCTGTTTGAAACGCTTCACTAAGCCTTTGGTCTTTTTTTCATTTTGAATACAATCACGGCACAGATAAAAACTTCTTCCCGTACCATCGTATGCTGTTATTTCGTTACCTACCTGTTTAAGTCGGATCAGAGTATATTGAGGATGTCTGCTTCGGCAAGCGATGCACATTCGTATAGGCTGTGATTTTTTCATCGGTATTATACCCAAAAAGAGATTAAGAGCATCTCAGCTCCTAGTCACCACTCCATTATTGTCAAGGGAGAGTGTAAATACGCGAAACTGGGGAAATCGGGATTGAAGTGCCTGGTGGATCTTTTGTGCATCCTTCTCATACACAAGGTTAAAAAAGGTTGATCCCGAACCGGAAAGTGTACTCATGATCGCACCATTTTTCAGTGCGACTTTCTGTACTTCAAAAAGCTCCGGCATCATCTTCATTCTTCGTGCCTGATGCAGTTTATCTTTGGAGGCGATCCTGAGCAGATCCCATGACTCGCTCATGAAGAGTGCCGTCATGTACGCTGCACGGGAGAGGGAGTATACCGTCTCCTCCTTTCTGTACATTTTTGGCAGTACAGTACGGGATTTTGCAGTAGAAATCGTACGGTTGGGTACAACAACAACCGCTTTCAGGTAGTCTGGAAGCCTGCGCTTTTTGCTGTACACCCTGTCCCCTTCCACACAGGCAACATTGAAACCGCCCATCACTGCAGGTGTAATGTTGTCAGGGTGATGTTCATAGCGCAGCGCCTGATTAAGAATCTCCCGTTTGTTATAGCGCACCCCTGCAGTCGTATAGGCAGCGCTCAGTGCTGCAACGATCACAGCCGAGGAACTGCCCAGACCTCTGGAGATTGGTATCCGGTTATGAAACTCGAAACGGAAGTTGTCCATACGTCCGGCAAGACGCTTGTAGTTTTCATTGAAAATATTTAAAAAGAGGGTGTTTTTTTTGATTTTGGGGTTGTCAGAGCCCTCCCCATGTGTAGAGATGCTCAAAAATTTGGAGGGTTTGATGATAATTTCATTTCTCAAATCTACAGCAAGACCAAGTGTATCAAAACCGGGACCAAGGTTTGCCGAAGTGGCTGGGACGCTTACAAACATAGTGACTTCTTCCGCTAAACAGCCGGCAGATTATATGCCGGGGTCGACTCTTCATCTATCTCAAGATCATGAATACTGTGTGGCAACACAAATTGTGCATTGACCGGCTGCTCAAGTTTTTTTGTAATTATAGTCTCTTTTTCCTTGATAAAATAGAGATTGCCAACCGCTTTGATCGGTTTACCCCCGTTAAAGACAAAAGCACTGCACCCACGGCAGCGTATCCCTCTCACGATCTCAATTGTCTTTAGCATCACATAGGTAAGTTTGATCGCCATGTAGGAACCGGGGCCACGCGTATAGACAATCTCTCGCACATCATACTTCTCCAGCAGAGCTGTCAGTATAGGAAGCAGTATATCTGATGTTTTTTGGTCACTCTCTATGGTATCTATCAGTGTCCCATTCTCTCCATAGACACCGATCTGCATCGGTGAAGCAATGGAAAGTACGACCAGTGTAACTTTAGGCAAAGCTTTTTGCAAATGCTCTGCTTTGTAATGATTTGACAGCGACAAGCTCATAGTTTCTGCTGTCGGAGAGGAGTTTGGAAGTAAGCTGGTAGTTGAGGTTATGGCTGCCAGCAAACGATTCATAATACCCGAGTATGTTATGGCCGGAGACCATCATATCTCCCATGGCATCAAGCACTTTGTGCCGGGCGAACTCGTTTTCAAAACGGAGCCCCTCTGGGTTGAGTACTTTATGGTCATCCAGCCCGATTGCGTTCTGAAGACTCGCTCCCAGTGCAAGATTTTGGCTCTGCAGATACTGTATATCTTTTGCAAACCCAAATGTCCTTGCCCTTGCGATCTCATCGATAAAGCTGTGTGTACCAAAGACAAACCGCTGCGACTGTTCGCCTATAACAGGGTGGTCAAACTTGATCCTAAAATCAAACGATGCATGATCTGCCGGTGAAAGACGGACAAATTTCTCTCCCTCTTTCACCTCAATCTCTTTTGTAACCCGAATGATCTTTTTAGACTCAGTCAGCTCTTCGATACCCGCTTCATCAAGCAGGAGGCAGAAAGAGATGGCAGAACCATCCATAACCGGCATTTCGTTACCGTTGACAACAACCCTAAGATTATCGATACCATAGGCATAAACAGCAGAGAGGAAGTGCTCTATTGTAGAGATAAACCCTTTCTCATTCCCTATGACTGTCGCCATTCTTGTATCGATCACAGAATCGGGAGAGAGTGGAATACTCAGTGCCAGATCTTCACGGTAGAATACGATACCGGCATTGGCACCAAGCGGTTCCAGACGGAGTCTGATCGGTTCACCTTTGTGCAGCCCGATTCCTACGACTTCAACAGGTTTTTTAATTGTCCGCTGCTGCATTCGCACCCTCTCCTTTCCTGCAAATTTTATCGTCTTCTGTGCACATTATACTATAAAATATAAAGAAATACAACTGTTCGCTATCTTGCAATTTTACCTTTTTTTTATAAAAGTAAATTATCCTTGCTTGGCATCTTTCTCTTTTGGCGAAATGATCTTGTCCGCTTCTTTGAACACATTATCGATAAACTTCTTGATCCATTTTCTGTCAAACCACTCTACAGGTCTGACCTCAATACCCTGAACCAGCATACCAAAATGCAAATGGTCTCCAAGCGCCAGACCAGTCATTCCGGTTTTGGCGATCACCTGACCTGCATGCACCTCATCTCCCTCTTTCACAAGCAACTGTGAGCAGTGTCCGTAGAGCGTATAAAGCCCCAATCCATGGTCAATCATCGGCATATTGCCATAAATACCGTTTTCATCTGCAAAGACCACTGTTCCGGGATTGGAGGCGATCACATCTGCCATTTTTGTGCTGGCAAGGTCATACCCGACATGGTAGGATTCGGAAACGATATTGTTTTTATCTTTATAGTAGTAGTATCTGTGATCACCGAAACTGGCAACTTTTTTTCCATTTTTCAGCGGATAGAAACGCTTGATTTGCCAAGTATCTATCATCTCGTCAGAGACGTGTCGGCTCAGTTTGTGAATCAGTGCTTCATTTTTCAAACGCATCGTCTCATTGATCGCTTTAAGTTTTTCCAATCTATCCTCAATACCGGCATATTCCAGGTCACTCGATGCAAGATCAGTAATTTTGCCGTCAATAAACTTGTCTGTAGCGCGTATTTTGGAAACTCTGTATCTTGGATTGCCGTGATAGAATGGGATATGTGTCTCTCTTTTGTTACCGGCAAGATCGGTTGCGACAATCTTCGCATCAAAAGAGTCGTCCGTAAACGGCCATGCTACCAAGACAGCATAATAGCCCTCCTTTTTATAGGGTTCCGGTTTGAATATATTATTGTTAGCTTTTACATACAGTTTGTCAAGGTTTTCATCCTGAGCCTGAAAGACAACCAGTGCAGAACCGCCCTGATTGATCATGCGTGAATTAGCAATTACATTGACATTCGGTCGTTTGTAGTCAATCTTGATATCAATCTTCTTTTGGGCAGTGTTGCCGCGGAAGAGATTCCAGAGGCTTTTGTCTGTCACCGTTACTGTCAAAAGGAAATGTTTCGACTTCGAGTCAAGCACCTTGCTTTTTGGGTACTTCACAAAAACTGTTTTCTCTTTTCCTTCGATCGGTCCCTGTCCTACTTTTAGACTATGTTTCCCGTCACTTAATGTGACTTCATAACTGCTAAGTCCTACATTGTCGCTCAGTTTGATCTTGATCGGATCTTTTCTGTTCCAAAAAAGCTGATCAGGCGTATGGATCTCCGGTTTGATTCGTTCAAACTCAGGTGCGGTATAGATGTAGACTGCACCTGCTGCAGCTGCCGCAAGTATAAGCAACAGCACAAACAATCCGCCTTTTCCGCCTCTTTTTTTTACTCTTCTAGCCATGTATCAATCCTAATGTAGAGATGTTCTCCAAAATTGTATCTATTATTTCTTGTGTTTGGGCTTCTTTCAGTGTCACACCCGCTGCCTCCTTATGTCCCCCGCCGCCAAATACAGCAGCAAGTTTTGAAACATCACACTGCTTTCCCCGGAAAGAGATCTTTATGCCTCCGTCATCCAGCTCGATCATCAAAACAGCGATTCTGACAACCGCCAATGAGCGTGCATGATCAACAATTCCGTCCATATCAGGCATCGTAGCACCTGTTGCCATGCGGTCGGATTTACTAATATGCATAACAGCAACATTCCCTTCCATGTATAAGGAGAGAGAATGCAGAGCTCTTTCCAAAACACGCAGTGATGCGAGAGAACGTCTCTGTGTCAGATTGTGCGCCACTTCAGAAGGATCGACACCACAGGAGATAAGCTCCCTTGCAACTTCAAACACTTCTGCATTGACTGAAGAGGTGGTAAAATAGAGTGTATCTGAAAGCAGCGCTGTATAGAAACAGAGTGCGCTCTCCGGTGTGATGGTTGCAAATTTTTCGAAAAGTCTATAAGCTACCTGTGATGCAGAGGCATATTCAGTAATGACCACATTAACCGTTCCAAAGCGGTCGTTACTGTGATGGTGGTCAATGTTGATAATCTCCCGATCTGAGAGATCGACACCAAAGCGCTCCAGACTCCCTCCGTCACAGGTAATCACAAGTCCTGTTTCAAAATCG
>JALTYW010000038.1 GCA_027046415.1 Sulfurovum sp. | reverse complement strand
CTTTTTTCAGTGTTTCTGGTGTCAGGTTGACAAGCTTGTGTGCCAGCTCTACCGCAGGTTCATGGGTAAAACCGGCAAGCAAAACATGTTCAAGTGTGTCAAGCTGTGCTTTTACCCGTGCATTGATACGCGCATTGGCATGCCCAAAGAGGTTGACCCACCATGAACTGACTGCATCGATATAACTGTTGCCTTCGAAATCGTACAGATAGACTCCCCTGCCCGAACGTATCGGAACAAGCGGCAGCGTTTCGTGGTCTTTCATCTGTGTACACGGGTGCCATATCACCTCAAGATCACGCTGCATCATCGTATTGTTGTCAATCATTATCAACCTTCTTTTTTTAGCCTCTCTATTCAGGGTTATCAGAGGTCTGCTTAGATAAAATATTATACAAATTTTACCATAGAAGGCAGATAAAAATCATGATTAGTTGGATGCAGAAACACAATAGATACCTGGTATGGACCATTTGGATAGCCACCATCGCGTTTATCGGTGCCGGGTTTGTCGGCTGGGGAAGCTATGATCTCAGCGGCAAATCTGGAAGTGTCGCAAAGGTTGGTGATATCGAGATAAAACAGTCCAAACTCAATATGGCATACAGCAACCTCTACAATCAGTACAACCAGATGCTTCAGGGACAACTTGACGAAAAAAAGGCAAAAGAGATGGGACTGGTACAGCAGGCATTCGCTACCGTTGCCACACAGGCAAAGCTGCTTAACTATGCGAAAGATATGGGGGTCATCGTCTCTGATGATGAAGTGGCACATATGCTTGAGTCTATCAAAGGGTTCCAAAACAAAAACGGTGTGTTTGACAAGAGCATTTACAAAATGTACCTCAAAACACAGCACCTCAAAGCAAAAACATTTGAAGATTCTCTCCGTGAAGAGATGACAATCACCAAACTGCTTGACCTGCTGCAGGTTCCAAGCCTGCCGCTCGAAGAGGAGACAATAGGAGCAGCTGTCAATGTTGCAGACAAAATTGCCTATACTGTTTTGACAGAGGACGATGTCAATATCAGTCAAGACACTGACGCACTAAAACAATTCTGGCAAACCCGCAAGGAGAACTTCAAAACCCCAAAAACCTATACGCTTGCAGTGGTATGGACAGATACGGACAGTGTACCGGTAACAGAAGAGGAGTTGAAGGCTTTCTATCAGTTGAACAGCTTTAACTATACAGATGCCAAAGGCAAGCAGCTCTCATATGAAGATGCTAAGCAGCAAGTTACCAGAGATCTTCAGTTGAAAAAGAGCAAAAAAAGTGCACAAAAAGCCTACATCGCTTTCAAGAAAGGCAAAAAGAAAAGTGATGAAATCGTCATATTGCCTTTGGGAGACGGAAAACTCTCAAAAACAGTTTGGGATGAGATACAGCAAAAAAATGCCGGAGAGATACTGAAACCAAAAGCGGTAGGTGACCGTTATGCTACAGTAAAAATTATCAAAGTCCAGCAACCAAAGACAATGACGTTTGAACAGGCTGAAGCACAGGTACGTATACTTTACATAGCACAGGCTAAAAAAGATGCCCTTTTCACATTGGCACAACAGAGACTAAAAACCATTGAAGAATCTCACACAAATATCACAAAATTTATGACTCTGGATCATTTTGACAACCTTGACAAGCTAAATTCAGAAGAAAGTTTACAATTTTTGCAAAAACTCTTTACATCTTCAAAAGAAAAAGGTATTATTAACGTATCGAATAAAGTTGTAGTTTACAATATTATGGCACAGAAGCTCCTGCCTCTTGATGAAAATCAGACACAGCTTGTCACTCAAACTGTAAATACAACAAAAAGACGGGTATTTGAACGTAATTTCCTGAAAACACTGGATGAAAAATACCCCACGGAAGTTTACATGGGAGGACTCACAAATTGAGTAATACAGTTTTAGCTATCGACATCGGTTCGACAAAGATATGTGCGATCATAGCTGAAATTGACGGTGAGAAAGTACAAGTACTCGGTCACGGGACTACAAAATCACAGGGTATCAAAAAAGGTGCCATCACCAATATAGAGCTGGCATCCAAGTCGATCAAAAAAGCTATTGGTGACGCTAAACGCATAGCAGGAAGCAATATCACTTCCGCTACCGTCTCCATCTCCAATGCCTATGCCAAAAGCCTCAACTCTACTGGAATTGTCAACATCCCGCATAAAGACATCTCTATTAAAGAGATCAACCGTGTAATGCAAACAGCACTTTACAATGCAAATGTTCCTAACGAGTACGAAGTGATCCATGTACTGCCCTACAACTTTCGTGTAGATGATCAGGACTTCATAGAAGATCCGTTTGGTATGAATGCAAGTCGTATGGAGGTGGATGTCAACATCATCATGACACAAAAATCCAACCTCTCCAACCTCAAAAAAGCGGTTCGCTCCGCAGGAGTTGAGATTGACGGTATTGTACTCAGCGGCTATGCTTCTGCTATTGCTGTTATGGATGAGGATGAAAAAGAGCTTGGTGTTGCCGTCATTGATCTTGGCGGACAAACGAGCAACCTTGTTGTCCATGTAGGCAACTCCGTACGCTACAACGACTTCCTCGGTGTCGGATCTAACCATATCACAAATGACCTCTCCATGGCACTGCACACACCGCTTCAAATTGCCGAAAGTGTCAAGATCCGTCACGGCAACCTCATAGAGACAAGCAACGAGATCATTGAATTGCCTATCATCGGTGACGAAGAGAACCGTAACGGTGTCTCTTTGGAAATTGTCCACTCTGTCATCTTCGCACGGGTTGAGGAAGCATTGATGATCCTTGCAAAATCGCTGGAAAAGTCAGCACTCAAAGAGCAGATCGGTGCAGGTATCATCCTCACTGGAGGGATGACCAAACTTAAAGGTATCAGGGAGTTGGCACAGTCAATCTTCCCTGCTATGCCTGTACGCATCGCAAAGCCAAAAGAGATAGAAGGTCTCTTTGATGAGCTGAAAGACCCTGCCTATGCAACCGTTGTCGGTCTGCTGCTTTACCGTGCAGGCAAGCATACTCAATACGAGATCAACTTCAATCAGGAGATGATGCACTCCAAAAATGTACAGGAGAGCCTGGAAGATATTCAGCTTGGACATATAGGACAGACAGAACAGCAAAGTGAGTCTGACAACAGAGAACCTCAGTATCAGGAAGAGGAGGAAAAACCGACAACCATTACATTCGAGGATCTGCCGGATATTGGTAAAGAGGACAGTAACCCCATCAAAAAACTGGGTAACTGGGTTAAGCAACTGTTTTAATGCAATACAATACATCACATAAAGGGGGAAGAAATGGAAGAGTTTGAAATCGACATCGTCGAAACAAAGTGCCACACAAACGGCGCAAAGATTAAAGCCATCGGCGTCGGAGGCGGCGGCGGAAACATGATCAACCACATGATCCAGGAAGGAATCAACAGTATTGATCTGATCGTAGCAAACACAGATGCACAGGCGCTGGAGAGTTCACTGGCACCTTACAAGATGCAGCTTGGTATGAATGCTACACGCGGTCTGGGTGCGGGTATGGTACCGGAAAAAGGACGTGAAGCAGCACTGGAGAGCTTTGAAGATATCAAAGCGATGCTCGAAGGTTCCGATATTGTCTTTATCTCCGCAGGACTTGGCGGTGGTACAGGAACAGGTGCTGCACCCATCATTGCACAGGCAGCAAAAGAGGTCGGTGCACTGACTGTTTCTATTGTCACAAGCCCGTTCAAATTTGAGGGACGCAAACGTACCAAACTGGCAAAAGAGGGACTTGAAGAGCTTAAGCGCGAAAGTGACTCTATTATTGTTGTCCCCAATGAAAAACTCCTCTCTATTGTTGAGAAGAACCTCGGGATCAAAGAGAGTTTTAGAATGGTAGATGACATTCTTGCACAGGCGGTTGGCGGCATCTCGAAAGTAATCCTCTCTCATGGAGAGAATGACATCAACCTTGACTTTGCCGATGTCAAAACCGTTATGAGCCACAGAGGGCTTGCACTAATGGGTACCGGTTACAGCACCGGTACAAATGCGGCATACGACGCCGCCAAAGCTGCCATCGAGTCACCGCTGCTTGACAACATCTCTATTGACGGTGCAATGGGTGTACTGGTTCACTTCGACATCCACCCTGACTATCCTATCATGGAGATCGGTGAAGCAATGAGCATTGTCGAAGAGAGTGCCGATGAGGATGCATCTGTTATCTTTGGTACCACCACTAACCCTGACATGGCGATCGATGAAGTGAAAATCACCATCATCGCTACAGGATTTGAGGACAAAAATGCGATCCCTGAGCCATCTGCCAAACCGGCAACACAAAAAACACTGATTAACAGTAACAGCACGGCAAATACCATTAATACAATGGCTGGTACAAGACGTATGGCTGTCGGAAGTGACTATGAGCATGAGGATATCCTCGATGTACCAACCTTTCTGAGAAAGCAGATGGACTAAGTACCTCCTTTTTTCTCTTCCCCTCCTCTCTTCCAACCAAGACAGCAGTGTCTCACTGCTGTATACTATTAACCCTTTTTTTGCTATGATTCTCCATTAAAATTTCCAACAAGGAACAAAACAATGAAACATATTAAAACCCTATCAACACTTACAATGACCGGTATTGCTGCTGTACTGGCTACCGGTGTGACAGGATGCGGACAGAAGCCCCAAGAGGAGCAACAACAAGCAAAAGGCGCGTTTGTTGTCATTGAAGAGACAGCTCCGGGCAAATACAAGATCAAGGATGAGTTTCCTTCCGATGAGACACGTATCATTCTTAAAAAACTGGATGGTTCTGAAAGAGTATTGACAAAAGAGGAGATGGATGCGCTTGTCAAACAGGAGGCTGCCAAGATTGACAATGGTACCTCTCCACTTACTCAACCGGATGCACAGATGCAGATGCAAGGAGGTATGGGACTGGGAGAGGCGATCCTCGCTTCGGCAGCCGGTGCCATTATCGGTTCGTGGATAGGCAGCAAACTCTTTGGCAACCAGAACTACCAGAACAACAGAAAAGCAGGTTACAAATCACCGTCAACCTACCAACGCAGCAAAAACAGCTTCAGCAAAGCACGCAAAAGCACAACCAAACGAAGTGGCTTCTTTGGCAACAGTAAAAAGAGCATTTCAAGAAGCGGCGGCTTCTTCGGCGGTTGATAATGGTACGACTCCAACCCGTCACCCCGCTTACTACCGACTATCTTGAGTCACTTGGGTTTGTGTGGCATACCGACAGTGACGACACTCCCTATGTCGCTGACTCGCTTGTTGTCTTGTCAGAAACGGAGGCAGAAGCTTACTACGAAGCTGGCAATACTCTTTATGATATGTTTATT
>JALTYW010000037.1 GCA_027046415.1 Sulfurovum sp. | reverse complement strand
GATGGATACATCGTACTATCGCGGTGATGCGGTATTTATTGAAAGGGTATTGAAGCGCTTCGATGAAAAGGCACTGCTTGTATGGCTGGAGTGTCAGGGGTTGCAGCCTGTGCTGCGTAAAGCACACCAGTACTTCTGTCCGGAGTCGTCACAGGAACTGCTTGCCATTTTGCTCAAGCAGAGTCAAAAGCAGCGTTTTTTGTATCAGGAAAAGGTAACAGAGGTACATAAAAGGGGTGATATTTTTTACGTGAAAACCAATAAGCGTACCTTGACTGCTTCTAATGTTGTCGTTGCTTCAGGCGGTTTGAGTTTTCCCAAACTTGGAGCAAGCGGCATTGGGTACGAGATAGCAGAGAAATTTGGACATACCCTCACTAAAACCGCACCTGCACTGGTGGGGTTGACAGTACAGAAAGAGCAGTTTTTCTTTAAGGCACTTGCTGGTGTTTCGACGGATGTGGAGATACATGTAGGAGAGCATCTGTGTAGGGGTTCACTGCTTTTTGCCCATAAAGGTATCAGTGGCCCTGCTGTGCTCGATGCGTCACTCTATTGGGAAAAAGGGCAGATCACGATCGATTTTCTTCCCGGGTTTTCATGGGAAACGCTGAAGAGAAGCAACAAAAACATCAGTTCTCTGCTTCCGATGCCAAAACGTCTGACTAAGGCATTTTTGCTACAATTTGACATCGAAGACAAAGCGGCAAAACACCTTTCGAAAGAGGCTGTGGATCGGCTGAAAGGGTTGCACACCTACAGTTTTGCCCCGTCAGGAACATTTGGCTACAGCAAAGCCGAGGTGACCAGAGGCGGTGTTGCAACGGATGAAGTCGATCCTGAAACGATGATGAGCAGGCATGAGAAAGGGCTTTATTTTGTTGGAGAGGTATTAGATGTGACAGGGCGTCTTGGGGGCTACAACTTTCAGTGGGCATTCTCAAGTGCATTCGTCTGTGCAAAAAGTTTGGGGAGACAAAAATAATGAAAATAAAAGCGGTATTGAGTGTGGTATTTGCCGTCGTGTTAAGCGGATGTGTCGGCACACCTGACAGTGAAGGGTGGCACACGTCACAGAAAGAAGCGTTTTTGGAAATACTTGAGAATGATGCCTATATGTCCATCTGTAACGACAGGGCACTTTACGAGAAGGTACGCAGCAGTGAAGATTCGCGCTTGATGAGCAGACTGCTGATAGATTACACGAATAACCTTGCCAACGGCTGTATCGACATTGCCTCTTTTGAAAAGGCGCAGGAGGCAAGAAAGTCCGAGAAGTTTAAAACCCACTACACCTTTTACAAACAGCATGTCGATGCCAATGCCATCCGTATGCAGCTTAAGGCAGGACAGAGCATTGAGAAAATACTCCAGCCTTATGTACCTCCTTATCGAGAGTTTACAAGACTGGTTAATGCTTACCATACACTGAAGAAGCAGAAAAATACTTCACCAGTATTGCTGCATAAAATCCGTCTTAACATCGAGCGGGTTAAACTGATGAAGCCGATCAAAAGTAAAAACTATGCGCTGGTGAACATCCCGGAATATGCCGTAAGGATCATTGAGAATGGAAAAACGGCAGTCAAAATGAAGGTGGTTGTGGGCAAACGTCATATGCAGACCCCGATATTTTCAGAGGATCTTCAGTATGTTGTCCTCAACCCGCAGTGGAATGTGCCTGACAGTATCGCAAGGAATGAAGTCATTCCGTCTATGTTGAAAGATCCGGAATACTTGAAAAAACATCACCTTGTCATTAGAAGAGACTATAATTTGGATTCTCCCGCACTGCAATGGGATCAGTTGGATGCTGAGGCGTATGCCGGAGGCAAAGGAGAGGTACCGTTCAAGTTTATTGAAGTGCCGTCGAAAAAGAACGGACTGGGGCGTGTCAAGTTTCTCTTCCCAAACAGACACTCTGTCTATATGCACGATACACAGTCGAAATATCTCTTTAAACGTTCTGTACGCTGTTACAGCCACGGATGTGTCCGTCTTGAAAGACCCAAAGAGATGTTGAGCTATATCATTGAACACTATACGGCTACACCGCTGCCTGAGGCACAGGAGATGTACGATTCCCTCAAAACACACTTTATCAAGATCGTGAAACCTCTGCCGGTACATACAGCCTATTTGACTGTATATGTTGAAGATGATGGGAAAGTACATACTTTTAAAGATGTCTATGGATACGACAGGCTTCAGAAGCTGAATTTCAGGGAGTAGTACAATGATGGCACGGGCGTGGCTGATACTGGCAGATACGCTTGTGTTGTTGCTCTTACTGTCTGCGTTCATACTCTATTTTCTCTATCCCCCCAGTTACAATCCTCCCAAGATGACCACGGTTTCTAAAGTGACTACCATGCAACAAAGCGATCCAAAGACGTGCAGAGGAGATATACCGATCCCTGTAGAAGCGAATGTAACACTTTCGAAGATCAAGGAGATGAATCTTACTACCGATGCAACCGAATCGCCGTTTAGCCTTGAGGAGATTTTGCAAATGTCACAGGAGGTAGCCATGCAGGAGTATCTTGAAGAAGCCCAGTACCGTTATATACCGCTTGAGACACGTCTAAAAGCAACGGGAACACAGAGAGGAGATGCCGTGTTTATCCGCATTTTTAAAAAAGAGGCACTGTTGGAAGTCTGGATCAAAAAAGAGGAGCACTATGTACATCTCAAAGACTATGCCATCTGTGCCTACTCCGGGCATTTGGGACCAAAATTAAGAGAAGGAGACAAACAAGCACCCGAGGGCTTCTACCGTGTTTACCCAAGACAGCTCAACCCTCACAGTAAATTCCACCTTGCGTTCAATCTCGGATACCCCAACGCCTATGACAGAGCCCATCACCGTACCGGTTCGTTTTTAATGGTACACGGTAATTGTGTCTCGGTCGGCTGCTATGCGATGACTGATGCCAAAATTGAGGAGATATACGGTTTGGTTGCTGCCGCATTGCGTAACGGACAGCCTTATGTACCGGTACACATCTTTCCTTTTAGGATGGAAGATACAACGATGGATGCTTACAGTGAAAGCCGCTGGTATGACTTCTGGATGGAGCTCAAGGAGGGGTATGACTACTTTGAGGTGGAGGAAGTACCTCCGAAAGTAGATGTTGTGGACGGAAACTATATCGTTTCAACACCGGATTAGAAGAGGACTTTGTTAGCAGATAAATACTGTCACTTAAGACTCATTAGCGCATAGCCGTTGTTTTGGTAATGAATGGTGTCGATGAAGCTGTTGGGTGAGATCTTCACAAAGGGCAGTACCTCTTTTTGTTCAATATCGTTAACCTTTAACGACATCGCACACGCAATCACTTTAAGACCACGTTTTTGAGCAAGAGTTTTAAGATAGGTTTGTGCCTGTTTGGTATCCTCCTCGTCTTCATCATCGACAACGTCATCATAGGACTTTGAAACTATCGGTACGCATCCGCCGTGCAGGGTCAGAACAAAGTCGGCTTTGTCTCCCTGTTTTTCTATCATGTCGATCGTTTTCCCTATTAACCACATACGGCTTTTGATGTAGGAAGCATCATGGGAACTACAGTCAAACACTGCTTTATAGGTTTCTGCATGCAGTGAGAAAACTATTACTGTCAGAAATAGGAGATATTTAAGCATTACAGTACTCCTGAAACGAAATAGATAAAAGATTTATACTTCATGTATAGTATCATATTTGTATAGCATATTGTCAAGTAAATAGTTGTAAGTACATACAACCATTTCTGTAAACCTTATTATTTTCAGATATTACTCTATTGAGACACGAAGATTTTTGCATTTTGGGAAAATAGTCAATGAATATGGTAAAATATGCCAACTCAACAAAATGGTGAAACATGGCATCCAAAGAGATACTTTACAAGGGGCATACCTACGCCCTTTCTTATGAACTTGTCAATCCCTCGGCACCCAAGAGTGTGCTGGTCTTGCACGGATGGGGAAGTAACAAAGAGATCATGAAGCAGGCGTTTGGGAAAACGCTTCCCGGCTACAGACACATCTACCTCGATATGCCCGGATTTGGCAACAGCAGCAACGATACGGTACTTCAGACGGCAGATTACGCTGCCATTGTCAAAGGGTTTCTTGAAACGCTTGATGTGACGCCCACTATTATCATGGGGCACTCTTTTGGCGGCAAGGTAGCGACACTGCTCAACCCGCCTTGTCTGGTACTGCTCTCAAGTTCGGGCATTCTTGTACCCAAACCTTTTGGTGTGCGTGCGAAGATCGCATTGACAAAACTGCTTAGATCGATCGGCATTGCGAAGATCGGCAGGATTTTTGCTTCCAAAGATGTCGAGGGGATGAGCCATGAGATGTATGAGACCTTTAAAAATGTCGTGAACGAAGATTTTGAACACAACTTCTCCAATATTACAGGCAAAGCACTGCTTTTCTGGGGCAAAGCCGATACGGCAACACCGCTCTGGACAGCGGAGAAGATCAACAGACTCATTGACAACAGCACACTTTACCCGCTCGATGGGGATCACTTTTTCTTTCTGAATCATGCGCCATTTATCGCGCAGACTATCTTAGACCAATGTAAGGAAACCGACTGATGCAACTGCTCAACCTCGCTTTTTATTTTATCTTTCTGATCGCCATGGGATATTACGCCATTACCAACCTGCAGTGGTACAGCTACAAACTTGAACGTGTGGTCTTTCACCACACCAAGGCGTGGTGGCACTTTGTCTATTTTCTGATCCCCTACGCACTCTATATGCTTGCAGACTATGCGAGCAGTTACGCCTTTGTCATTGTCATCGCCTACCTTGGGCTGCTTTACAGCTGGTACAGAGGGCTTGACAAACCGCTGGTGTGGACAGGACGGGTGAAGCGTTTCTATGCGGCATTGCTGCTCATTGGGCTCTTTATGGCGCTGGCACTGGGGCATCACGGTGTGCTGATCCCGATCTTTATTGCCTATGGTATCTCTGTGTTCATTGAAAAGATGCTCTTTAACAGCTTTAAGCGTAAAGCCAAAGCCAAGATCGCACAGATGGAAACTCTCAAGGTTGTAGGGGTTACGGCAAGCTACGGCAAGACAAGTATCAAAAACTTCATTGCCCATCTGCTAAGCAGCCGCTACAGTACCTACGCTACACCGCGTTCTGTCAATACCCTTGGGGGTGTGATGAAAGACATCAACGATGACCTGCCCGAAAATACGGAGGTTTACGTGGTCGAAATGGGTGCCAGAGGCGAGGGGGACATTGCTGAGATCACCACTTTTGTCAATCCGCACTATGTGGTGGTGGGCAAGATTGGTCCTGCGCACATCGAGTACTTCAAAACCATGGAGAACATCCGCAACACAAAAATGGAGATCATGCAGACAAACCGTCTTGAGCAGGCGTGGATACATGAA
>JALTYW010000036.1 GCA_027046415.1 Sulfurovum sp. | reverse complement strand
CATAGAAAATGGCAAAGAGGTTTACAGACATGTAGGCTACATGGATGAAAAAGCATTTTACAAAGCGCTTGGTGCCTTCAAGCTCGGTACTGACAGTGAAGCGTTCGATATCGCTTTCAACAAAAGCACTGAGAACCGCTTCTGTAAACGCTACGAAAAGTTCAAACATACCGGTGACGGTGTCTTTATCGATACCATTAGCGGTGACATTCTCTTCGACACACGCGACCGTTTCAACTCTGGCTCAGGATGGCTAAGTTTCTACAAACCCGTTAAGGGTGCCGTCATCGAAAAAGAGGACAACAGCTACGGCATGCACCGTGTGGAGATCGTCGCACGTAAAAGCGGCGCACATCTGGGACACGTCTTCAACGATGCCCCGGGCGGCAAACGGCGCTACTGTATCAACGCGACGGTTTTGGAGTTTGTGCCAAGGGATAAATTAAAAAAATGATACGAAAAGTTGGATTTGGCGGCGGATGCCACTGGTGTACAGAAGCGGTTTTTGCCTCGTTACACGGTGTCAACTCTGTCGAGCAAGGATGGATTGCATCAACCCACCCTGAAGCATGCACTTTCAGCGAAGCGGTGATTGTCTACTACGATGAACAATCCATTTCTCTTGAAACACTGATTGAAATCCACCTTCTGACACACAACGCCACTTCAAACCACACCTTTAGAAAAAAATACCGCTCGGCTGTCTACACCTTTGACCCTGTACAGCAGTATGAAGCCGGGGAAATACTACAACAAAAACAGAAACTGTTCACAAAACCGCTCATTACCCGTATCTATCCTTTTGAGCGTTTTAAAAAGAACGAAGAGCGTTACCTGAACTACTATCACAAAAATCCACACCTCCCCTTTTGTCAAACCCGGATTGCACCGAAACTGAAACTTTTGTTTGACAAATATGCGGAGTATGCTATAGTGCCAACAAAAAAGGAGTGAAACATGGCCTACAATAAATTGAACGAAGAGGAACAATATGTTATTTTACACAAAGGCACCGAACGCGCCTTTACCGGAAAGTTCTGGGACCACCACGAAGACGGCACCTACATCTGCCGCCAGTGCAACACACCGCTCTTTCCCTCAAGTGCCAAATTTGACAGCGGCACAGGGTGGCCAAGCTTCGATGATGCTTTCCCCGGAGCGGTGAAAGAGGTACCTGATGCCGACGGCAGACGTATAGAGATTGTCTGTGCCAACTGTGGCGGACATCTTGGGCACGTTTTCAAAGGTGAGGGCTTCACCCCTAAGCAGACACGTCACTGTGTCAACTCCGTCTCTTTGGATTTTGTGCCTGAAGCATAATTTTTATACAAAATTTGTACTTTTAGAGTATGCACTCTATCGTGCACTCTCCGCATCAACCCTTTTCAGGTGGTCGGCAAACTCCTGCGGTTTGACAAATCCTGTCAGACTTTTTTCAGGCATGAACTTCCCGTTTTTGTCAAAGAAGATGATGTTGGGGGTACCGAAGAGTTCATACTTCTTCAACAGCGCTTTCTCTGCATCGGTATTGTCAGTCACATCGACTTTGATAAATGTAAACTTCTTGAGCTGCTCTTTGACTTTGGGGTCTGGAAAAGTGATCTCCTCAAGCTCTTTACATGCCGTACAGCTCTCTTTGCCAAAATCTACCACCACCGGCTTATCTGAAGCAGCTACCTCTTTGAGCAGACGTGCGATACTATAGCCTCTGTGGCTGCTCTTTTCATCAGCTATCGCAACAGCAACACTTTGGGGTGTGGTAAACCGTTCAAAGGGTCTCAGCATCGAGCTCGCACCGCTCAGTGCTCCTATAAACAGAGAAGCGCCATAGAGCATCAGCACAGCAGCAAAAAGCTGTACAAGCTTTTTGGCTCCGGGCTTTTTATCACTGCTGTCAAAGACACCCATATAGAGTGCTGATCCCATAAAGAGCAGTGACCAAAGCATCAGTGTAACACCCTCAGGCAATACACGCCCAAGCATGAAAATGGCAAGTCCTAGCATCATCACACCAAAGACCTGAGAGACCACACTCATCCAGCCACCCGGCTTTGGCATGAACTTTCCTGCACCGATCCCCACAAGCAGCAACGGCATACCCATCCCGATGCTCATCACAAAGAGTGCCACACCGCCAAGCAGAGCATCACCGCTATGGGAGATGAAAAGCACCGCACCGCCAAGCGGTGGCGCGACACACGGACCGACAATGAGTGCAGAGAGCACACCCATCACTGCTGTACCGACAAAACCGCCGCGTTGTCCCGCTTCGTCACTGATACGGCTGATCTTGCTCTGCCACGATGCGGGCAAACCTATCTCATAGTAGCCAAAGAGCGAAAAGGCAAGTGCGACAAACATTGCCGCAAAGGCAGTCAGTACCCAAGGGTTTTGCATAGCAGTCTGAATATCAGCACCCACCAGTCCTGCAACCACACCGACAACCGTATAGGTCAATGCCATGGCAATCACATAGACAAGAGAGGTAAAGAAGGCTTTGGCAACCCCCGGTTTTTCACTGCCTGACTGTGAAACGATGATCGATGAGAGGATTGGGATCATAGGGAAGACACAAGGGGTCAGTGCCAAAAGCAGACCAAAGATAAAGAAAAGTACTACGATGAACCATGAACTCTCATGTCCAAGCACATCTGCAATCTTTGCTGTGTTGCCTTCATGTGTCAAAGCACTGATCTTTTCAAACACACCGGGGGTTTCTTTCTCTATAATACTATCACCCTTTTGTGCCGTTGCTACCGTAGAGTCTGCAGCGGTTTTTTTGGTTTCAGGTGCATGCAAAAGAAACTGTTTTCGAAACGGCTGGTAGCAGATGCCTCTGTCCGAACAGCCCAGCAGCTCCACCTCCAGCGTATAGTCACCGCTGATACGAGAAGAGATATCACTAACTGGAATGCTGACTGTGACACCCTTTTTATAGACAGCTTCACCATCCTCGGTGATCGCCGGCGGCAGTGTTGGATGGAGGCTGATCTTCTCAGGCTTGACAATACGAAACTTCAGATCGTTTTTATAGATGTGTATCTTGTCTGCCAGCGTGATTATCGTCTCTATCCTGTCATCTTTTTGTACCGCTTCTATTTTGAATGCCTCATCGGGCTGGAGAAACTTCTGCTTTTTCAGTGCGCTTGCAAACCCTCCAAAGACAAAAGTATTGAGTAAAAGACTCACCAGAAGTAACTTTTTGACCATATGCTGCATTTTTTCTCTCTGTTTGTAAAATTTTATACAATTGTATTATACTATTCGTGTATAAGCTGTGTAATCTTACCAAAAATGGATTAATCAAGAAACAAGAGGAAACTATGGCAAACCATCTCAAGAATGAACACTCCCCCTATCTGCAGCAGCATGCGGACAATCCTGTCGACTGGTACCCCTGGGGAGAAGAGGCATTCAAGAAAGCACGCAAGGAGCATAAACCCATCTTTTTAAGTATCGGTTACAGCTCCTGCCACTGGTGTCATGTGATGGAACATGAGTCATTCGAGAACAAAGAGACAGCCAAGATTCTTAACAAACATTTTGTCTCCATCAAGGTTGACCGGGAAGAACGTCCCGACATCGACAAACACTTTCAGGAGGTCTATCAGTTGATGAACGGTAGACCGGGAGGATGGCCAACCTCTATTTTCCTGACTGAAGATCTCAAACCTTTCTACTCTGCAACCTACATTCCGCCAGAACCGCGTTACGGGATGATGAGCTTTCCGACACTGCTGGAGGTGATTGCCGACAAGTACAAAACAGAGAAACATAAACTGACTCAAGAAGCAGAGAGTGTTCTCAAACAGATCAACCCCAACAAAGACAAGATACAGGCTACCAAACTCGACCACAGCATTATCGGGCGCGCCATTGAACATGCAGGCATGCTCTACGACCACCGCTACGGCGGTTTCAGCAAAGCCCCCAAATTTCCGCAGACTTCCCTACTTGACCTGCTGCTGGATCTCTACAAACTTACAGGAAACAAAGAGGCACTCAATATGGCGGCAAAACAGCTCAGCCACATGGCAAAGGGCGGATTGCGTGACCTTGTTGACGGCGGGTTCTGCCGCTATTCGACCGATGATATCTGGCTGGTACCCCACTTTGAGAAGATGACCTACGACAATGCACAGCTTTCCGCAGTTTACCTCAAAGCCTATCATGCAACCGGCAATACATTCTACCGTGATGTCGCATTTGAAACCCTCGACTTTATGCTCGAGAAGATGCAGGAGAAACACCTCTTCTACGCTGCCAGTGATGCCGACACAGAAGGACAAGAGGGAAAATATTTTGTCTACACCTATGAAAAGGCACTCAAATCATTTGTCAAAGTGGGCATCCCAAAAGAGGTGCATGAGAGCCTTGCCAAAGCACTGCACATCACCCCAGAGGGCAACTTTGAAGGCAAGAACATCGTCAGAGTCGATGACCCTGCCAATACCAATGCCATCCCCTACTACAAAAAAGCCATAGAAGCACTCAAACAGCGCCGGCAGGAGAAGCGTAAATACCCTTTTATCGACAAGAAGGTCATCGTCTCATGGAATGCTATGATGATCACCTCCCTCTTCAAAGCCGCAAGAGTCAATCCAAAATATCTCAAGCCTGCCATGAAGTCACTGGAGAAACTGCTTGATACCATGTATATCAACTCCCAGCTCTTCCACTCGACGCTTATTGGGAAAACTCCGAAGATACACGCATTCCTCGAAGACTATGCCTACCTTGGTGAAGCCCTCATCGAAGCTTACGAGAGCACAATGGACGAAACCTACCTCATCGTGGCACAGAAACTAACCAATGCCGCCATAGAGAAGTTCTACAAAAACGGCATCTGGAAATTTTCACGCGGAGAGTTCGAAACCGAAGCGGAGATCTACGACAGCTCCTACCCCTCTTCGCTTGCCACCATGGTCGGGCTGCTGCACTCGATTACATCACTGGTCGATCCTGTTTACAAAAAGTTTGTCTTCAAATCACTCGAGATCCACTCCTACGATGTGATGCGCCAGCCGGTCTCCACCCCAAAGCTGAGCAAAATGGTCATCCGTTATCTGCTTGACGATGTCATCATCAAAGCCAAAGAGGAGAGGCTCAAAGAACACATCACCGACCTTGATACACTCCCGTACCCCTTCACTCTGCTGCGTACCGATACCAACGACGGCTTTATGGTCTGCAATACCTCGGCATGTTTCGGACATGAAAAGGATTTTGGAGGGGTACGGGAAGTACTGGAAAAACGGCAGCAAAAGTAGATGCGTCTGCTCTTAGGCATACTGCTATGCTCCTTGCTGCATGCAGAACCGATGCAGACAAGAACACGTCTGCTCATGGGTACCTACGCTACACTCACCCTGCCTGCCAAACACAACCAACTTGCCTCTAAAACCTTTGAACGCATTGCAGCCATCGAGCATGCGCTCTCCACCTTCGATAAAAATGCATCACTCTATCAACTTAACCATACACATGG
>JALTYW010000035.1:4294-5500 GCA_027046415.1 Sulfurovum sp. | reverse complement strand
CTGTTATCTTTGGGGGCACACAATATTCGACGTTTTACGCGGGGAGCCGACCAGGATCATATTGAAAAAATATATTTAAAAGAACCATTTGCACAAGAGAAATATGGTGTAGGTGAACACAGATATATTTTTTACAAATCAGAATCATAAGGAAAATAAAATATGTATATTTTAGGAATATTCAACGGGAACAACTCCAGTGCCTGTCTTATGAAGGATGGGAAACTGCTGTTTGCGGCACACGAAGAACGGTATACCCGAAAAAAATTTATTCGTCAATATCCTGTCAATGCGATAGAAAGCTGCCTGAAATATGCCAATATCAGCTACGATGATATTGAAATTGTCGGGATTGGAGCATGGGCATACCCCTCTTACGATGCAATCAATGACTACCATTTAACTAATACAGTTAGCCCAAAAAAGAAATCTGAACGTATGTACAATTCACTCAAAGCGGATGCCCCTTATAGAGAAGAGTTTCTCAGCAAAACAGCAGCATATTTCAAAAATGCCACTATCAAAACTGTCGATCATCACCTTTCTCATGCATACACTGCCTTTTTGCCATCCGGGTACACAGAGAGTTATGTCCTTACCATTGACGGCAGAGGAGACCTGCAAAGCTGTGTAGTATGGAAAGCGTCACTGGAAGACGGTCTCCAGCGTATCAAAACATTTTCCGATCTTAAGAGCCTCGGTGCGTTTTATGGCCAGATTACCGGTCTGCTGGGATTTACCCCTGACCGGCATGAAGGTAAAGTCACTGGACTTGCCGCTTATGGAAAGTACACAAAACTTGTCGACACTTTTCTCGATCTCATCCACTTCTCAGAAGGTGAGATCCTTGTATCCGAAAACTTTACACCCTTTTTAAATTATGACTATACATATCTGAAAGAGATCACACAAGGCTATTCGAAAGAGGATATAGCCTATGCAGTACAGGAGGTTCTTGAGCACATTGTACTCGGTCTTATTGAATACTATGTACCAGAGGGGAGCAACCTTTGTCTTTCAGGAGGTGTATTTGGAAATGTCAAGCTCAATCAACGTATCAGAGAAAGGACATCTGTCAAAAACTATTATGTCTTCCCGGAAATGGGGGATGGGGGAAACAGTGTAGGCGGTGCATTGGCAGCATCTTTTGACGCAGGTATCAAGACCTACACTATCGACTCCATGTACCTTGGGCCTTCCTACAGT
>JALTYW010000035.1:0-4284 GCA_027046415.1 Sulfurovum sp. | reverse complement strand
GGACAAGGTTGATCTTTCCGCATACAAAGTAGAGTCTTTCGATAATGATGCCGATTTGATTGAAACGGTCACCAGTATGCTGATAGACAACAAAGTTCTTGGTCTCTTTACCGGACGTATGGAGTTTGGTCCACGTGCCCTCGGTTCGCGAACCATTCTCATATCTACCTGTAATGCTGACATCAATACCTCTGTCAACAAAAGACTGAACCGAAACGAATTTATGCCGTTCGCTCCGGTAACTCTAAAGCAAGAGGCTTCCAACATGTATCTTGATTTTGATGAACAAGATGTCAATATCAACTTCATGACTACCTGTTATAACTGCAGTAAAACAATGCAGGAGATAAGTCCTGCCGTTGTGCATGTTGACAATACGGCAAGACCACAGATCATAGATGAATATCATCCAAATACACTCTATTATCAAATCCTGAAACGATATTATGAAAAAACCGGTATTCCAAGTCTGGTAAACACCAGTTTCAACAACCATGAAGAACCCATTGTCTGCACACCCGAAGATGCTCTGGATTCTTTAAAAAAAGACAATATTGACTTTATTGTAACAGACCATATGCTCATTTCTCTAAAATAGCATGCAAATACTGTCTATCATTACAAAAAACGCTATTGCATTAGGTAACATCCGTTTTTTTTGATAAAATATCAAAAAAATGGATGCAGGGTTCATGACAACAGACATCTTCAAAAACTTGATAGAGTACTTTTACAAAAGACGCAATACTGTCAGAAGGGAGTATCACAGAGTACTTCCCTTTGGAGACTATATCAGTGACCGATGGGAAAAGGCACACTATCTTGGTTTTGGCAAGGGATCAAGCATTTATGACAATGTACTGGTTCTTGGAGATGTCAAAGTCGGGCAAAACACATGGGTTGGTCCCAATGTTGTTCTTGATGGCAGCGGAAAACTGACCATAGGTTCCAACTGTTCCATCTCGGCAGGTGTCCAGATCTATACCCATGACAGTGTACAACAGACAATAAGTGGCGGGAAAGAAGCATATGAATATGCACCGACTACCATAGAGGACAACTGCTATATCGGTCCAAATGTTGTTATCCAAAAAGGTATTACCATAGGCAAGGGGTCTATTGTAGGTGCCAACAGTTTTGTAAACAAATCCATTCCCCCAAACAGCAAAGCGTTTGGTACACCAGCCAGGGTCAAAGGAAAAGCAATATGATTGAAAATCAAGATCTGTCAAAAACAAACCTGAAAGTTTGTTCCAGATGTATATATGATGAGCGGGTAGCATCTATTACATTCGATGAAAACGGGGTCTGCAACTACTGTCATCAACTTGAAAAACTAAAGCAAGAGTACGGAACAGGTGAAAAAAAAGGAGAAGAGTACTTTAAAAAGATTGTCACCGAAATAAAAGAAGCAGGCAAAGGGAAACCCTATGACTGTATTGTCGGTGTCAGTGGTGGTACAGACTCATCCTATATGCTCTATCTCGCCAAAAAATGGGGACTTAGACCACTTGCTGTCCACTATGACAACACATGGAACAGTGCCATTGCAACAGAGAACATCCGAAAAGTGCTTGGTGCACTCGATATAGATCTCTATACCCATGTTGTAGACAACAAAGAATCTGATGATATCTTCCGATCTTTTTTCTATGCTGATGTGGCTGAAATAGAAGCAGCAACCGATCTTGCCTTAGCAGAAGTCATGTATCGTGCAGCATGGAAATATGGCGTAAAATATGTGCTGGAAGGGCACTCCTTTATCACAGAAGGTATTTCACCTGTAGGAAGAAACTATTTTGACGGGAAATATATACAGTCCATTCACAAACAATTCGGCACAATGCCTATGAAATCCTATCCACTGATGACATTCTCACGGTTTCTTTTTTGGAGTATGTTTGCAAAGATCAAAAAGATAAGACCTTTTTGGTATATTGACTACAACAAAGAGGAGGCCAGAGCATTTCTTGAAAAAGAGTATGGGTGGAAATATTACGGAGGACACCATCTTGAAAACAGAATGACGGCATTCTTTCATGGTATTTATGCACCGCAAAAGTTCCGTACTGACTTTAGGAACAATACCCTCTCTGCACTTGTACGCAATGGAAAACTCTCCAGAGAAGAGGCATGGAAAGAGTACAATACACCTCCAAAAGTCGAAAAGGATCTTTTAAACTATTTCAAGAAACGCCTTGGACTTTCCGATGAAGAGTACGAAAGAGTTATGAAAAGACCACCAAAGTCATGGCATGAGTATCCTACCTACAAAAAGAGGTTTGAAACACTCAGACCTCTCTTCAAGATACTCGCAGAAGCCAATCTCGTACCTATGAGCTTTTACCTGAAATACTGTTTCCCCATAGACAAGGAAGAAAAATGATTACCATCGTAGACTACGGTATGGGAAACCTCGGCTCTATACAGAATATGTTCAAATATATCGGTGTCCCGGCACAAATTGAACATGATCCGGACAAAATCAAAAATGCATCCAAAATCCTTCTTCCAGGTGTCGGATCATTCGATACAGCAATGCATAAGATCAATACATCAGAGCTCAAGGAAGTACTCGATGAAAAAGCACTGAAAGAAAAGATTCCTGTACTGGGTATCTGTCTGGGTATGCAACTGTTGACCGAAAGCAGTGAAGAGGGTACATTGCCCGGACTAGGGTGGATTCCCGCCAAAACACTTGCATTCAAAGGTATAGTCTCTCCGTCGCTCAAAGTACCGCATATGGGGTGGAATATCGTAAAGCCCACACAAAGCAGTCCCCTGCTAAACGGGTTTGAAACATTTGAAGAGACACGATTTTACTTTGTGCACTCTTACTTTGTCAAAGCAAATAACAGGCAGCATGCCATTTTGGAGACAGAGTATGGCATCCCGTTTGACAGTGCCATACAGAAAGAAAATATTTTTGGAGCACAGTTCCATCCGGAAAAAAGCCATAAATTTGGCATGAAACTCTTTGAAAACTTCGCGAGGATCTGAAATCATGTTAAGAACAAGAGTCATTCCGTGTCTGCTGCTTAAAAACGAAAGTCTTGTCAAAACGGTCAAGTTTAAAAAATATAACTACATCGGCGATCCTGTCAATACTGTACGGATATTTAACGAACTTGAAGTCGATGAGCTGATGTTTCTTGATATCTTTGCTTCCAAAGAGAACCGGGCAATCAACTTTTCAATCTTGCGTGATATTGCAAATGAATGTTTCATGCCGCTTTCATACGGCGGCAATATCAAAAGTCTTGAGGATGCAAAAAGAGTATTTGAAATAGGCTTCGAAAAGATTGTCATCAATTCAAATGCTTTTAACAATCTCAATCTGATACAAGAGATCGCTGCCTATTTTGGGAACCAGAGTGTTGTTGGTTCCATTGATGTCAAACATACTCTGTTTGGGAAAGAGGTTGTCGTATCTCACCATGCCAGAAGAAAACAGACCGTCACCCCGGAAGAGTGGGCAAAAGAACTGGAGGAGGCAGGTGCAGGAGAACTGCTTGTGACCTCTGTTGAGAGGGAGGGTTCATGGAGCGGTTATGATATTGATCTTCTCAAAAAGATCACAGACAGCGTCAACATCCCTGTTATCGCCAATGGAGGAGCAGGTTCTCTTTCTCACCTTACAGAGGCTGTCAAAAAGGCTGATGTCTCGGCATGTGCACTCGGGAGCATGGTTGTTTACCAGAAAAAAGGGATGGGTGTACTTGTAAACTTTCCTGACAGAAAAAAATTGGAAGAAGCACTGCAATGAAAATCGCTCTTGTTGATAATATGAACAACAACTTCTTTGCCTTTGCAAGGTACCTCAAAGATCTTGGAAGGGATATTACACTCTATACGATCCCAAATAGAGACATGGCTCACTTTGACATCTATGCAGATACATTTAAAAGTCAAAATGACCTAACCTATATTAAACCATTTCCCTGCAGTATTGGCAATAAAAGCTGGTTTTTTTTTCAACACAAAAAGATATACCGGGAATTTAAAGAGTATGATATTATCATCAGCTGTGGACTCAGCAGCGCTTTTCTGGAAAGAGCCGGTATCCATTCACATATCATCATTCCGTACGGTTCTGACCTTTATGATATACCGTTTAGAAAAATAAAATTTGGATTCAATTTCTATTTTATACGGACACTCTTCTGGAGCCATCAGGCATATTTCCAAAAAAAAGCATATCAAAAAGCAGAAGTTTTTGTTACAGATGATGCATATGAACTTTATAGGACAGCTGCAAAGAAGCTGGGACTTTCTGTTCTCAAT
>JALTYW010000034.1 GCA_027046415.1 Sulfurovum sp. | reverse complement strand
ATTTAGTCTGAATTGATTTTCTGCATCATACGTGCTTTTTCTTAAATTCAGATAAAATATCTCTTAATTAGGATAAAAAATGTCTTATTTGTCTGTACGATTGGTTAATTATGGGATGTTATAATGGTTAAAACCCCATAATCAAGGAGCACAGTATGGCAGTGAAAATCAAAGAACACGGCATTGGCATAGCGATCAAAAGAGCAAAAAAGCAGCTCCTCATAGAGGTGTCAATGTTTGGAAAGCTGACACATGAAGATTATGAGACCTTTGTGCCTATGATCGACAGAGCGTTAAAAGAGGCTAAAGGACTGGAGGTGGATCTGCTGGTTGATATGCGTCACTTCAAAGGTTGGGAGTGGCTTGCGGCATGGGATGATATGAAGTTTGGGCTCAAACACCGCAACAGTTTTGACAAAATGGCGATCGTGGGTGACAAGAAGTGGGAAGAGGTCTCTGTAGAGATGTTCTCCCACATGATGAAGGGTAAATCGAAGTTCTTTAAAGACCGCCAAAAGGCGCTGGAGTGGTTGTTAAAGTAGACGGCTTTTTATTGCGGTCTTTTAAAAGTTCGATGGCGCAGGAGTGTTGATGAGGTTATAAAACTCATTACGCGTGCGTTCATCGCTTTTGAAAAGCCCACGCAGTGCGGAGCTGACAGTAGTGGAGTTGATCTTCTGCACTCCTCGCATCTCCATACACATGTGGCGTGCGTGTACTACAACGGCGACCCCTTTAGGTTTGATAGTCTCTAAAATCGCATCGGCAATCTGCTCAGTCATCTGTTCCTGAATTTGGAGCCGTCTGGCATAGACATTGACAATACGCGGTATTTTGCTGAGCCCTACCACTTTGCCGTCAGGGATATAGGCGACATGGCACCGTCCGATAATAGGCAGCATATGGTGTTCGCACATGGAGTAGAATTCGATGTCACGTACCAGTACCATCTCATCATTGCTGGTTGTAAAGAGTGCCTGATTGAGGATCTCTTTGGGGTCTTGGTGATACCCTTCTGTCAAAAACCCCAGTGCCTTGGCGACACGGTGCGGGGTTTTTTGCAGCCCCTCACGCTCTGGGTCTTCTCCTAAAAGTTCCAGCATCCGACTGACAAGCTGTTCAAATTCTTGTTCTTTATCCATATTGTTTACCTTCTAACTAATAAAAGCTTTCTGTAAAGAAAGCATACCAAAACTCTTCACTCTTCACTCTTAACTCTTCACTGCACCGTATCCAAATACAAGTTAAGTATCTTTTCATCGACCTTGGAGATAGCAAGCCGGCGTATCTGCTTCGGGGTGAAGTAGTGATCTTCTGTTTTCTCAAGCGCATCATAGAGATAAACTTTGCATGTGAGTTTGAAGTGGGTATAGGCATGTGTCACTTCGCCTATGTACTCAGCAGCACATAGCGGCACTTCGGTAGCAGGAAATCCCCAGAGACCATGCAGGAATTTCCCTTCTCTTTTTGTGAGAGCGAGTTTGTTGTTGTAGAGATTGAGCATAATGTGCTGCTCTCGTGTCGGTACGGTACGTCTCTTTTTTACCGGATAGTGTTCGGGATCGTGCTTGCCTTGGCAGATGTGCTCAAAGGGGCATCTTTCACACTGGGGTGCTTTGGGCGTGCAGAGGGTTGCTCCAATGTCCATCATCGCCTGATTGTACGCAAAGGGGTTGTCTCTATCGACCATCTCGTAGGCGATCTGCCAGAGGGCTTTGTCGTTAGCATCTTCCATCGCATGGATACGACAGAGGATACGCCGTACGTTTGCCTCCATGACTGGTACGGGCTGATGAAAAGCAAAGGCAGCAACGGCATGGGCAGTATTTTTGCCAATACCGGGAAGTTTCATAAGCTCCTCTATCTTTGAGGGCAGTGCGGGGGCGCTACCTTGTGTTTGAGTCAATATTTGTGCCGTTTTATGCAGGTTTTTAGCCCGGTTGTAGTACCCAAGCCCCTCCCACATCTTCAGCACCTCATCCAGCGGTGCATTGCCAAGTGCCTCAAGTGTGGGGAACTTCTCAAGAAAGGGAAAGTAGTAGCGCTCCAAGACGGTTTTGACCTGTGTCTGCTGCAGCATCACTTCACTCAGCCAGATAGGGTATGGATCATCTGTGTTGCGCCACGGTAGGTCGGTTCTGCCATGCGCTTTGTACCAGTTTTGGATCTTTTGGTGCATAGACTTCATCCGCCCCAGCCGTGCATCTTTTTGGAGACCACCACATCATAATGGGCAAAGAGATCATCGATGGTACTGGAGGCAACATAGTAGTGCTCCTCAAGCAGGGCAAGCCATTCCCAGCGTACCTCCCGTTCTCCTTTGGGGAGGAACAGCAGGATATTCCCACCGTTTTTCATGATGTGGTGTACGCGCTTGAGAAAGTCTTCTCGTATAGATGCGGGAACAGGAGCTGTGACGAAGACATAGTCAAATATTTTTCCCTGCATCATATAGCGGGGGCGCTGAAGGGTAAATTTGACAGGATGCACGTTGGGGCTCTCTTCAAAGGTCTGTTGCATAGTAAGGAGAAAAGAGTCATCAAGACAGTTTATCTGGTACTCATACTCCTTCTCCTTGACAAAATCACCAAGGATGCGCGGCATCTCTTCTCCACTCTCGGCAAAATGGAGCAGGCGAATGCCCGGATGGTCGGGGATGATCTGCAATAGTTTTTCAAGACTTGTTTTCTCAATAGTTTTCATAGCCAAGAGTGTAGCGAAAAATCAGCTTAGATGTGTATAATATTTCAAAAAACACGACAAAAATTCAGCCAGAAGGTAGCACTATGATACGAAAAAAGATTTACAACCCCGAATCTGAGGAGAAGACCAACGAGCGAAAGATCTTCGGAGGAAACCCGACAGGAATTTTCGAACTCAATGACATCAAGTACCAGTGGGCATACAACCTGTGGGAGATGATGCTTAACAACACATGGTTCCCCAAAGAGGTGGACATGACGCGTGATGTCAATGACTACAAGCATTTGACCGAAGCGGAGAAGACAGCATATGATAAAGTGCTTGCACAGCTTATCTTCATGGATTCGCTGCAAACCAACAATATCATCGACAACCTTAACCCGTTCATCACCGCTCCGGAAGTAAACCTCATCTTGGTGCGTCAGGCATTTGAGGAGGCACTGCATTCACAAAGTTATGCAGTAATGGTTGACTCCATTTCTACCAATACCGACGAAATTTACGAGCTGTGGCGTCGTGACATGAAGCTTAAACACAAAAATGATGCCATCGCCAAGGTATATGAAGATCTTGCCGCAGACCCGACCGATGCCAATATTGTCAAGGCGATGTTTGCCAACCAGATCCTTGAGGGTATCTACTTCTACAGCGGCTTTACCTATCTTTATACATTGGCACGTGCAGACAAGATGCTCGGTTCTGCGCAGATGATCCGCTTTATTCAGCGTGATGAGGTAACCCACCTGCTGATCTTCCAGAACATGATTAACGTGACTAAAAAAGAGCGCCCGGAACTCTTCACCAAAGAACTGATCGATGAAGTATATGAGATGTTCCGCTCGGCTGTAAAGCTGGAGAGTGAATGGGGTGCCTACATTACCCAGGGGCAGATTTTGGGGCTGACCGATGAGATCATCGAACAGTACATCAAGTATCTTGCCGACCAGAGGCTGCATGCGGTAGGGCTCGAAAAGCTTTACAATGTCGAGCATCCCATCAAGTGGGTGGACAACTTCTCCAAATTTAACGATCAGAAAACGAATTTCTTTGAGGGTAATGTCACCAACTACTCCAAGGGAAGCCTTGATCTGGATGACTTTTAAAGGCTGTCTGTATGCTGCATAGACGTGCACCTATGGCAGCGGTAACGCTGCAGCTTCCTTCTGAAAAACGCTACCAGAGCAACCTTGAAACGCTGCTTGCCCATATCAGAAGCCATGCGGACAAAGAGATCATTGTCGCTCCGGAAGTCTTTCTGACTGCTTACGACTATGAGCACCTTGCAACCGCTGCAAAATTTTCCGCCAAAGCCCTGAAGGTGCTTAAGCAGGAGATCGGTGAGCAGATCGTTGTCTTTACCCTGCTGATCGAAGAGAAGGGGCTCTTTTACAATCAGGCAGTGGTGATTCACAAACACAAAATCGTTCATAAACAAGAGAAGGTAAAGCTTTTCAAACTCGGGGATGAAGATATCTATCTGACAGCAGGTAAAAAAAAGGGTATCAAACCCTTTGAGATAGATGGAGTGAAGTATGCGCTGCTTATCTGCTTTGAACTGCGGTTTAAGGACTTATGGAAGCAGATAGAGGGTGCCGATGTGGTTTTTGTTCCCGCACGCTGGGGCAAGCCAAGAAAACGCCACCTTGAAATCCTCTCGCAGGCACTTGCGGTAATGAACCAGTGTTATGTCATTGTCTCCAACAGCAGCGACAGTGACATGGCATCCTCTTCTGCTATCATCTCTCCAAACGGTGATGTAGTTATGGATGACAGCAAAGAGGTGATAGAGGGAACCGTTGATTTTAGAGAGATCAAGAAGATACGCCGCTATATTGTGATGGATTAACCATAGTTTCGATAGAATGCCGTCAAAGATAAGCAGACAGGGGATCACCACGATATGATCAAGGCACGAAACAGGCAAAATCTTGTTGCCGAGATAGAGCAGCATTTCCCTTTGCATCCGCATGTTAAAGCAGCGTTTCTCGAAGTGGACAGAGAAGCTTTTGTTCCGCCTGAGTTCAGACACCTCTCCTACAAACTCGATGCGCTGCCGCTGGCTGCCAGCCAGTGGATCTCCTCTCCTCTGACTGTTGCGAAGATGACCCAGCACCTTGAGCTTAAAGGGGTGGACTCGGTGCTTGAGGTAGGCTGCGGGAGCGGTTATCAGGCGGCGATTTTGAGCAAGATATGTCGGCGGGTTTTTACCATTGAACGCATTGACGAACTGCTCAAAGAGGCAAAACGCCGTTTCAGTGCACTTGAGATGCACAATGTCTTTACCCGTTTCGATGACGGGCAGCGTGGCTGGAAGCAGTATGCTCCCTTTGAGCGCATTCTTTTCTCTGCGACGGCAAAAGAGGTGCCGCAGGTGCTGTTTGACCAGCTCAAAGAGGGCGGGATTTTGCTGGCTCCCATTGAGCAGAGCGAGAACTATCATATTCTTACCCGTTTTTACAAAAAGAACGGACGTATCTCTTCCGAGGCGATCGAACCATGTCTCTTTGTACCGGTGCTTGACGGTACCCAAAAATAGCTCTTCCCCAAGCCCACACATCCTCCTCTCCAAAATTCATAAAAGTTATGCTATGATTTACCAAACATTGATACATTGGAGCAGGGAATGGAAAAGCTGATGAAACCAGCAGAGTATGCCAAAGAGCTTGGTATCTCCAGACAGGCGGTCTATGCGAAGATCAAACGGGGTATCTTGACGGCAAAAGATGTGGAGGGCAAACTGTACATCGTTGTCGATACCGATGAGGTGGAACAAAAGAGCGATGCACCCAAAACTGCCCAACCGGCAAAGACC
>JALTYW010000033.1 GCA_027046415.1 Sulfurovum sp. | reverse complement strand
CAAAGAGGATGATCGACTTGATACCGAGTGCTTTGAGGTTGTCACACTCCTTGACAATCTCGTCAATACTCATCTGGTAGACACCAGGCATAGAGGCAACCTCCTCTTTGACTCCCTCACCGCTCTTGACAAAGAGCGGATAGATGAAGTCATTGACACTCAATGTGGTCTCCTGCAGCAGGTCTCGGAGTACAGGGTGGATTCTTTTGCGTCTAAATCTTGTAAACATTTTATAGCCTCAAATAAATAATTTTAACCATTTTAACTAAAAATTCCTAATTCCTAATTCCTAATTGCTCATTCTTACTGTATAATCTTGCCATGAAAAACATAGAGATCTCACAAATCGCAACCCTGCCGACCAGACATGGAACCTTTCAGATACAGGCATTCAAAGATGATCAGGGTAAAGAACATCTTGCTATCTTTACTGACAATCTACACAAACTTGATACTCCCATTGTCAGAGTACACTCGGAGTGTCTGACCGGTGATGCCATCGGCTCGGTTAAGTGCGATTGCGGTGAGCAGCTTGATTTTGCACTGGATATGATTGCCAAAGAGGGTGGTATGGTGATTTACCACCGTCAGGAGGGGCGTAATATCGGGCTGCTTAATAAGGTCAATGCCTATGCTTTGCAGGACCAAGGATTTGATACAGTAGCCGCAAATCATCAGCTCGGTTTTCGTGCAGATGAACGTACTTATGAGATTGTAGAGTTCATATTGCACCACATGGGTATTAAGCGGCTTAAACTGCTAACCAACAATCCAGCAAAGATCGAGAGTCTTTCAGACATTGAGATTGTAGAACGGTTGCCGATTCAGATTGCACCCAATCCTCATAATGAAGCGTATCTAAAAACAAAAAAAGAGCAGATGGGGCATCTGCTTTAGAAATGGAAATAGAATAGTGAGTAGTGAAGCATTGAAACGGAGATTGGTATCTGAAAATATCATATTGGATGATCAGACAATCTCCAGACTGGAAAGGTTTACTTCGCTTTTGTGTGAGTGGAATAGTGTGCACAATCTTACAGGTGCCAGAACAGTTGAAGCCATTTACGACAATATTGTTGATGCTCTTTACCCATTGACATTTATTCAAAAGCCACAGAGTCTCCTGGATGTAGGAACAGGAGCAGGTTTCCCCGGTTTGGTTCTTGCAATTGCATTGCCTGATACAGACGTGGTTCTTTCTGAACCTTTGAAGAAACGAGTGGCTTTTTTAAAGTATGTGTGCATAGACATAGATATTTCAAATGTGAAAGTAGAACCTAAAAGAGTGGAGATGCTTGAATATCCTCCCTTTGACCTTATTAGCAGTCGTGCTGTAACCAATACTGCTCTCTTGCTTGACTTGACCCAAAAACTTAGTGATAGACATACAGAATACCTCTTTTATAAGGGCAGTAGGGTGTTTGATGAAATTGAGGATGTGCAACATCAGTTATATTATGATATAGTACAGAAGAATCAGAGAAACTACCTGTACATACGAGGGAATGAATGATATTAAAACTGATTGTTTTTGCTATAATCGGGATCTTTATCTATAAGCTATTTGGCGGGCAGCTTCCGAGTCTTGGCAAAAAAGCGGGTACACCGAAACGGAAAGATGCAGAAGGTGATACCATGGTAGAGTGCAGTAAATGCGGTACCTATGTCAGTGTGGAAGAGACGACACTGATCAATGGCAAATACTATTGTGATGAATGTGCATAAACCATAAAGGAGTGTATGATGATACTGATTGGACATCCATGGATTGAAAGTCCGGAGTTTTGCCGAGTCTATTCACTTGATGATATCAAAAAAAGCAGACCCGATCAGGTGGTACTGCTTGAACCGCTTGTCGATTCACACACTTTGGCAAGCTACTGCCAGAAAAATGACCTTGCCTATGCAGTGGTGGTCAATACGCTTGATGATGCTATCTATGCCAATGCACTTGGTGCATCCTATATGATTTGTGATGAAGATACAGCGATGATGGTACAGCCTATTGCACAGGAGTATCTTTTTGATACACGCATACTGGTTTTGATACACAGCGAGAAAGAGATCAGCAGAATTGCCCGTGGAGGCATTGACGGAGTGATCTTCGCAGAAGCAATCTGCTGATACGATGCAGGCGTTTTCGCGCTACCCACTGACCTATGGGATTATTGTCCTCAATCTCTTTGTTTTCCTGATAAGTATTGTTTTAAGTGGTGACATTGTAGATATTGATCTGCAAACACTGGTCGATATGGGTGCACTGTACGGACCGCTTGTGGTGCTCAAAGGTGAGTGGTGGCGGCTTTTGAGTGCCATGTTCCTGCATGGGGGCATGACACACATCCTTATGAATATGTTCTCACTCTATCTTATAGGCCGAGGGATGGAGCTCTATTTCTCTAGGGCTGCTTATATTACCATTTATCTCTTTTCCGGACTTGCAGGCGGGGTAGCCTCACTCTATATGCACCCTGAAAGTGTGGGTATCGGTGCTTCCGGTGCTATCTTCGGTGTGTTTGGTGCGCTGGGCGGCTTTTTCCTTGCTCACAGGGATCGTATTGCCACTGAAAAGGGCAGAGAGATACTGAAAGATTTTGCTGTTATTATCGGATTGAACCTCTTTCTGGGGTTATCTGTTGCCTCCATTGATATGAGTGCACATATCGGAGGATTCGTGACCGGGTTTGTCGGTGGCTTTTTGGTTGCCCGTTCTCAAAAAGCGCTTGTTCCTTTTGGCATCACGATGGTTGTATTGATATGGTATGCCTTGGCATATACACTTCCGGAGCACTATGCGTATCTTTTACGTTAGTGCCATCCTGATACTGCTCTTTTCAGGTTGCAGTGATCTTCCCATGAAACCCCCTAAAACGACAGAGATGAGACTTGTAGATCTGCTTGAGGGGCTTGACAATAATGCTTCCAGGGAGGAGAGAAGGCTTCTGGCACATGATATAATCACCCGTGCGGTACAACTGAATCGGGAGTTTGACCGTAGTACACCGCCGAAACTCCACAACTTTCTGGTTAAAACCGGGATTAAAAAGAAAGGGCTCTGCTATCATTTCAGTGACGGGCTCTACCGTTATTTGAAGGAGAGAGAGTCGCATTATCCACATTTTGGTTTTCACTTGATCGGGGCACACATAGGGTCTTACTGGCTGGAACACAATGCCTTGGCAGTGACGCGTAAAGGCGGTAAAGTGCTTGATGGTATTGTGGTAGATGCATGGCGGCAGACCAGTACGGTGTTTGTATCACCTGTTCGGGAAGACAGAGCGTACCGGTGGGTGCACCGCCCAGCCAGAGGTTGTCTGTAGGTGCATCATATCCTAAAAGGATCTTCTTTGTGTGCTACAACGGTAAATAGATTTTATCGATCAACTCCTCATACTCACTACGTGCATCTGAATCGATAGTAATGCCGCCACCGCTTTTGTAGTAGAGATTTCCTTCTCTCTCTTCCATGAAACGTATCATTACGGCTGAACGCAGGTCGGTACCGTTGTAGATGCCAAAGATACCGGTGTAAAATCTTCTCTCATAGGTTTCGACCGCATCGATGATCTCGACAGTACGTTTTTTAGGGGTACCTGTGATGGAGCCTGCCGGTGTGAGTCTCTCAAGAATGGTGCCAAGCTGTGTGTGCCAGTCTTTGGGAAGAGATGCAGTGATCTTGGAGCTGACCTGTAAAAGCGGTTTATCTCCTGCACGGATGGTATCAGTATAACGGAATGTTTCAACCTTGACATCGGTACCGACCATGCCAAGATCGTTTCGCATCAAATCGACGATCATGACATGCTCTGCCATCTCTTTTTCATCAGCCAAAATTGTCTCTTTGGCATTGGGAAGGGTAGCATCTATCGTCCCTTTCATCGGATAGGTGGCGATGGTGTTGCTCTCTATCTCGACAAATCGTTCGGGGGAGAAGCAAATGAACTCTCCCTTGAAGTAAAGTTTGAATTTTGCCTGTGCCCAGGTGAAGATCTCTTTGAGGGTGAGGTTGGTCTCTACAGGCGTCTCAAACGTCAGATTGAGCAGGTATGTGTTGCCTGAGCGTATCTCCTCCTGTACTGTTTCGATAGCACGGCGGTAGTGTGTAAAATCTACCGGAAACTTGGCAAGGGTGTAGGGCTTGGTACGTTTTTGTACCGGGTAGTTGCGCCAATCCTCAAGTTTGTAACAGATGTCGTTGTCAAGGGTGTGGAGCGGCTGTGCAAAGATCTTTTGTTTGTCGTAGGAGACAATGAAGAGAAACGGAGTGCGGGAGCCTCCTAACCGGTTGATGGCTTCAAAACCCTGCTGTTGGGAAAGCCAAGGGCTTTCGGCAGGTAGAGAAGAGGGAGGTTGTTTATCCACTTTTTCTCTTTTTTAGCTGTCAAGCAGTAGTAGTTTAAGGACTGCCATGCGGACAAATACGCCGTTTTTGACCTGCTCGAGTACTTTACAGCGGGGGTCATCGAGCATTTCGTCACTGATATCGATGTTGCGCATGACAGGACCCGGGTGCAGCAGCAGAATATCTCTCTCTTTAAGGCGCTCTTTGGTGATGCAGTAGTGCGTTGCATAGGTTTCATAGTTGTCAAAGATAGGTTTGGCATGACGTTCAAGCTGTGCACGCAGGCTCATGATCACATCAACCTTGTCAATGACCTCTTCAAGATGTTCATAGCATGGCAGGTTCGTCTCTTTTGGCATAAAAGGTTCAGGTGCAACCAGCACCACTTTCATACCCATGCGTGTCAGCAGCCGAATGCCGGAGCTTGCTACGCGTGAGTTGGCAATGTCTCCGACAATGGCAATGGTCTTTCCTGAAATATTCCCGTCAAAATGCTCTGTAATCGTAAAGAGATCGAGCAGTGCCTGTGTCGGGTGTGCATAATTTCCTGCTCCTGCATTGATGACGGAGGTCATCTGCATCTGCGCAAGCTGACCGGGGGCGTCATTGCTCTCATGTCTGATGATCACCCCGTCAGGTCCCATGGCACAGAGGTTGGCAAAGGTGTCTTCAAGGCTTTCTCCCTTTTTAGTCGAAGAACGGCTGGGATCAAGATGTACCACCGATGCCCCAAGCCGTTTGGCAGCTACCTCAAAAGAGCTTCGTGTGCGGGTAGAGGGTTCGAAAAAGAGGGTGATGAAGAGTTTGTCATTCAGCAGCTGAGGCGGACGTTGTACTTTAAAACGTTTCGCATCTTCTAAAATTTGTAAGATCTGCGCCTGTGAGAGATCGGTCGTATCGACAAGATGCTGCATGAATGTGACTCCTAAGTATAAGATATGCGATTATAACAAAGGAGTGGTAAAAGGTGCGTATGCTTTATGAAGCAAAAGTGGATGTTGATGCAAACCTCCTACTAAAATCATCGATGCCATTTTTCACGCTCCACCATTCCGGGAACACAGCATCATAATAGGGCTGTGTAACCTTTGCAAAATCTTCTCTATCTTCGTAAAGGTTGACACACCACTCAAAGGTGATATCAAAACTGCGCAGTGCCATCATAGAGAGCAGGGTGTCGTTGATGCAGCCAAGACGGCTGGGTGTTACAGAAGTGCCTGGGTACCAAGCTCTTTGATGAGG
>JALTYW010000032.1 GCA_027046415.1 Sulfurovum sp. | reverse complement strand
ATGCGCTGCATCGTATCGACAAGCTGCATGTGTGGCAGCAGCACCATACGCTGCTCAAACTCATCCATTCGCATGTAAGCGGGCAGGAAACTATCGTTCTCAAGTGCTGCTGCGACCTGTGTTCGAATGGCTCTGGAGGTAGGATAGATATGTAAGGTATTCATGAAAAAGAGTATAGCATACACTCACGCAAAGGAAAGCAGTAATCTTTCAAATTGTCATATATCCCGGGTTTGCCTTGTCATTTACATAAGCACGGTATAATCACACCCAAAAAAGGACTGCTATGTTCAAAACACTTGCTCTTTGGATATTGGGAATGTTCGGCCTGCTTCAGTTGGTACAGATCGATATTCCAGAACCTCCCAAACAGATCGATCCCAATAAAGAGATCAAAGCACCCAAGCCGATCATGGCGATGCTCAAACACTCCTGTTACGACTGCCACTCCTATGAGACCAAAATGCCGTGGTATGGGCATGTTTCACCTATCTCTCTGGAGGTAAAGAGCCATATCAAAGAGGGGCGCGAGGCGGTCAACTTTCAGGAGTGGGGCAACTATGATGATCCAAAAAAACAGAAGATCTACAAAGGAATTGTCAAAACCATCAATTTCCGCATGCCGATGCCGATGTATCTGACTATCCACGAAGATGCCAAATTAACAAAGAAACAGAGAGAGACGATCAAAAAGTGGGCAAAGAGCCAGATAAAAGAGGAAGAGTACTAAAAAAAGTAGAGTGTTGTGCTTCACAACACCAATGCTTCAAACATTTAGGGATGCAGGTATTGTCAGATGACAATACCCTACGGGTTCAAATATGCCGGAGCATCCATATAGCCAACGGTATCTTTATCAACTGCTGCTTTAAGACGTAAAATGTACCTGCCCGGTTTACTGACATTTACCTCTGCAATATATTCGGTTCCCTTTTTAGGGATATCCTTGAGTAGCACATCGTCTTTATCCGTATGTGGTCTGGTCAGCAAAAAGTCAACCTTGACACCATCAACCGGACGGCTCTGCTTATCAACCACACGGTAGGTAAAAGTATTGGCACCTGCATGCAGCAGTACTACCTCCTCCTCTTTGGCACGTTTGACATTCTCAAGTTCAAGTTTTGCTTTTTGTACACCATCGAGTGCAATCATATAGGCACCGTCAAAACGCCGTTTTTTTGCCAAAATATCATTGATGTGAATATCTGCCTGCTGATACTTCATCATATAATCATTGGTCTCCTGTACCGGTACAGAACTGGCAGATTTGACAGTCCAGTAGCTAAGTGTAATACCGATAATGAGAAACCCCATGATCATATGGGGCCAATAACTCTTTTCCTTAGGCTTTCTTGCCATCTCTTATCCTTATAAAAATCGGTCTGAAAATAAACATCCAGAAAACAAGTGCCGCCCCAATCAGTACAATCACCTGTACCACCCAGATACCCTGTCGGGTCTCTTTGATGGTGTGTTCAAGCGTCACTCCTTTTGCAGCGGCAATCTGGTCTGCAAGTTCCGAAAACCCTTGCACAATACCTATGGCATGTTTGTCTTCAACTTTATTCTTGTCAACTGATGCTACCACATCAATTGTTGCATCCAATATATCACCCCGGTCATACATAGAGGCAATCTCTTTGGAAGAGGGAATGATACCGACTCTTCCCTTTCTTTGGGATTTGGCTGTAATGATCGCATTGGGTGCGAAAATCAGCATCACATAAGGCTTGCTTGCATTTGCTTCATACCGCTTACTGTACGCTACCAGATTAAAACGCTCCGGAAAGTGCTCATTCGTCGCAATCACATACCCGTGTATACCTGTTTTGGCAAACAGTTCATCACCTATCTGTTCAACATATTGTGAAGCAGCGTTGTTAAGAATGTCATTTCGAAGAATTGAAGTTGCATTAAGCAGAAGCGGTAGCAGCAAAGCAAGCAAGGAGAACCTTGCTTTGACTTTGTTCATATTTTATCCTATAAAGAGGTGGTTTGGTGTCAGAACCGCCCATGCTGTATAGACAGCAGTTACGACCATCAGCCAACCAAGTACTTTATCCATAATTGTAATCATGCTATATCCTTTATGAATTACTTAGCATCTTTAAATGCAAACTGTGCATTCTCTTTGCTGATCATCTTCACGTTATCCAGACTTCCGACAATCGGTGCCGGATCGTAAGGATTGGTTGCAGACTTCTGCTGTACACCCAGTCCCCATACTGTCAGGAACACAAGAATGCTCAGCAGCAGTACTGTTGCAATCAGCATACCTGTTACACCATTAAGACCAAATACTGATCTGTTTGTATTTTCTGCCATCTTCTACTCCTTAGTTCTTCAGAGACTGGATATACTCAGTCAGTGCTTTTTCCTGAACCGGTGTCATTCTTGTTTTGAATGAAGGCATTTTACCGATCATACCTTTTTTACCATGCTCAAGCGTATGCTGTACCAGTGTAAGGTCATACTCGGCAAGGTTAGGTGACATTCCGTTGTTACCCTTGCCATCTGCTCCGTGACATCCTGCACATGTTGCAAACGCTGCAGGCTGCTCACCCTTCATACCACCGGCAATCCAAGCTGCGATCTCTTCAGCATCTTTACCAGATGCCATACCTGGAGGCATTGCACCCATTGGGTATCCAAGCTGGTTGGAACCATGCTCGATTGTATAGAGAATCTGCTCTTTTGTCATTCTGGCACCAAAATCCTGTGCTTTTCCAGAAAGTCCGTCACCCGTAGTACCGTGACAAGGTGCACACTGTACGAGGAAGATAGATTCACCCATCTCTTTAAGGGTTGCCTTATCAGTCGTTTTGTGTGCCTCTTCAAACTTTTTATTGTAAGCTTTTGTCTCTTCATTCCACTCACCTATCTGGCTGTAGGCATTGACCGGATAACCAAACTGCCAGTACCACAGTGCCCAAATCAGCGTACCAAGGAAAGAGTATGCCCAACCTGCAGGCAGTTCATTTTTATATTCACCGATACCATCCCAGTTCTCTTCAGCAAGCTCACCCTGTGCTGTATCTGTCTTCATCTGGGCAATATATTTTGCCGAGACACCAAATGCGAGTACCGCAATCGCTACTGCACCAAGCATAGTCAGTGCATTGATCGGGTCACTCAGGTCAATGTTCATCTGCTTTACAACGATCAGTGTACCAACAATCAGTACCGCTGCAAATGCCAATGCTTTAATTACTAATGCATTCATTTATTTTGCTCCTTCTTATCGCTTGGAAGCGGATCACTGGTATTGATGGGGGTAGAGTCGAGCTCATCATCGAGTGCGATCTTCCCCAGCTTTTCGTAATCCTTCTTCCCTTTCTTCTCACTCCTGTACAGGTAGATGATATACCCGTACAACATCACTACCAAAAAAATGGTCATAAAGAAACTGGCATAGCCTTGAAGTTCTCTTATGCCCATCTACTTACTTTTTCGCCTCGTATCTGCTTGATCCAAGAGCATTCAAGTATGCGATCATTGCTACAATTTCAGGTACTTCACCTCTGGCAACTGCATCTTTCACATCCTTGTTTTTCATATCAGCAGCGATCTTTTTGGCTTCAGCAAGCACTTTTGGCTTGTATGCTTCCCATGCCTCTTTCCCTGGCTTGATGTCATCTCCGTAAGGTACATTGAAGACATTTTTAACAGTCACAGCTTCTGCATAGGCAGTTTCGAGATCTGCAATGTTTTTGAACTGATGCTTGTAAGCAGGCATGATTGAACCAGGTACCACCGAAGTAGGATCCCACATATGGTTTTCATGCCAATCAGTCGTTCTGTAGTCACCTACACGGTGAAGGTCCGGACCGGTTCTTTTAGAACCCCAAAGGAACGGTCTGTCATACGCATACTCTCCAGAGAGTGAATACTGACCATATCTGTCTGTCTCCGCTTTGAATGGACGGATCAACTGAGAGTGACACGCAATACAGTTGTCTTTTTTGTAAACTTCTTTACCTGCAAGCTCAAGTACAGTGTAAGGACGAAGTCCCGCTACCGGTCTTGATGCCTCAGCAAAGTTTGGCAGAATTTCAATAATACCTGCAAATGCAATAACCAAGAACACCCCTACAGAAAAGAGGAATGGATTTTTCTCTAACCAATGAAACATAACCTACCTCCTTATGCCATAGGTGATCTAAACTGTGGTTCTTCAGAGAGTTCTCTTGAAGAAGTCATCGTTTTAACCATGTTGTAAGCGAACATCAAGAACCCTGTTAGGTAAAGTACACCAGCAAGTGCTCTAATCGCATAGTATGGATGCAGTACCGTTACTGTATCGATGAATGAATACATCAGGTTACCGTACTCGTCTACCGCTCTCCACATCATACCCTGAGTGATACCTGCGATCCACATAGAGGTAAAGTAGAGAACAACTGCTGTTGTCTGAAGCCAGAACTGCGCTTCCATCAGCTTTTTGGAGTAGATCTCTCTTTTGAACATTCTTGGTGCCATGTGGAAGAGTGCTGCCATAATCATGAATACAACCCAACCGAGTACACCATCGTGAACGTGTCCGGGAATCCAGTCTGTAAAGTGCGCAATCGCGTTAACTGATTTGATCGCCTGAATCGGTCCTTCAAGAGTAGAGAGCATATAGAATGTAGATGCCAGTACCATGAACTTGATCAGTGGGTTTTCAGTCAGCTGGTTCCATTCACCTTTCATAGTAAGGAGCATGTTGATCGCTGAACCCCAAGATGGCAGGATCAGTACAACTGAGAAAATAGAACCCATTGTCTGCATCCAGTCAGGAACAGTTGACCATAGAAGGTGGTGAGAACCTGCCCAGAGATATACAAACATCAAACCCCAGAAAGAGAGGAGAGAAAGTTTGTAAGAGTAGACAGCCTGACCAGACTCTTTTGGCAGGAAGTAGTAGATCATCGCAACGATAGGCACAGTGAAACCGAATGCAACCGCATTGTGACCAAACCACCACTGAACCAGTGCGTCGTTCGTACCGGAGTACATAGAAACAGAGTGCAGGATATTACCTATATTTCCGGAAACGAAATATGTCGGTACAGACATGTTGTTGAAGAGGTAAAGCATCGCGATTCCGAGGAAACATGCAATGTAGTACCACATAGAGATGTAGAGTGCTTTTTCTCTTCTGATACCGATAAGACCGAACATTGCGATACCCCAGAGTACCCAGATAAGTACAACAACAATATCAATAGGCCATTCAAACTGTGCATACTCTTTTGACTGTGTTACCCCCAGAAGAAGCAGTATTACTGCAAGCAGAGCACCAAAAAAGTAAAGCCAGAAGTGAAGCTTGGCAACTGCCATGATAAACTTCGATTCTGCCATAGAAACTTTCAATACTCTCTGACCGGCATAATAGAAAGTCGCCCAGATACCACTCAGAGTAAATCCGTAGATCACAATGTTAGTATGAAGTGGTCTAAGTCTTGAGAACGTACCGTACTCGCCGAGTAGATAGTTCAGTTCTGGAAATGCTAACTGTGCCGCAATAAGCGTACCAATCAGCATACCTAAAAATCCAAACAAAATTGTTGTATAGGTAAACAATTTTGCTACGGAATAATCGTATTCCAATGCTGCGTTTGACTGCATGCATACCCCCT
>JALTYW010000031.1 GCA_027046415.1 Sulfurovum sp. | reverse complement strand
CACTCAACACCATGCCAAGAGAAGAAGATCCTCAAATAGAGGTAAGCGGCGGTGCCGTTGTCGTTGCCATGCCTGGAGCTTCCCCCAAAGAGATTCTTAATGTCGTGATCAAACCTCTTGAGCGAAAGATCAGGGAGATCAAAGGTGTAGAGCATGTTTACGGTACGGCTATGAACAATTTCGGTATGATCAATGTGCAGTATTTTATCGGTGAGGAGAGAGAATCTTCCAACCTGAAGCTCTATGACAAAGTGATGCAAAATATGGATCAACTGCCAAAAGGCACCATGCCGCCGCTGGTGAAACCCTTTGATATCGATATTGATATCCCTGTCCTCACTGCGGCATTTTACCGTTTGCCGGGCACGAAGATGAATGTGGTGGAACTCTATAAAACCATTCGTGAACTTCAGACAGAGATCAATGCACTTGACAATGTCTCTAAAACGACCCTCAAAGGGGTGAAACGTCCGCAGTACAATGTCCTGATAGACCTGCACAAACTCTCAGCCTATCATATCTCTTTGGGACAGGTTGCCCAGGCAATCAAAGCGATCTCAACCAATGCGCCTCTCATTGACACTTTAAACAACCAAAAGAAGATGATCGTCTTTGGTGTTGAGAACGCTATCGATACAATCGACGATCTTAAAGAGTTGATCATTGCACAGTATATGGGTTCACCGATCTATCTGAAAAATATTGCAAAAGTCGAATACAGTTATGATATACAGAATTACCAGAGCGCGAAAATCAGCTATCGTAAAGGTATGGAGAAAGAGCCAGAAGCGATTAGAAAGCCCGGTGAAGAGGATACGTCTGAAGAGGGAGAGGAAAAAGAGCTGCCTGAATTTGTCCCGCTTGATACACAGATCACGATGACGGTCTCCAAACTCAAAGGTACCAACGCAGTATTCATCGCCAAAGAGGCTATCGAGAAGATCGAAGCGGCAAAAGAAGAGCTTAACAAAGCGGGTGTTGGGTTTGTGATCACCCGGAACTATGGTGAGCGTGCGAACGAAGCGGTCAATGAACTGGTACACCATCTTGAAATCACCATTTTTATTATTATGCTGATTCTAATTCCGTTCCTCGGATGGCGTGAGTCTATGGTTGTTACCGTTGCGGTGCCGATGATCTTGGCGACAACGCTTTTTATTGCGCAGTTGACAGACCAGACGATCAACCGTATCACACTGTTTGCATTTTTGCTCTCGTTGGGGCTTATAGTGGATGATGCGATTATTGTTATTGAAAATATCCATAGACGTCTGCATCTGGATATTGAAAAAAAGAGTGTTGACGAGATTATCATTCAGGCAACAGATGAGATTGGCCCTTCTACCAACATTGCAACCATTGCGATCATTTTGACGATGGTACCTATGGCGTTTGTTGGTGGGATGATGGGGCAGTTTATGAAACCAATTCCGCTCAATGTACCTGTAGGGCTTGCTGTTTCACTGTTTGTCGCCTATGTTTTCGCCCCCTATTTGGCGCGTAAATGGCTCAACTTTAAAAAGATCAGAAAAGAGGTGCTGGCACATAAACATCATCATGCGGAAAATGAGAAGAAGGGTGAATAATGGGAAAATTTGAAGCCTTCGTACTGGATATACTTCGGCATAAAAAGAAGAAACGGATGGTTATTTTAATCACGCTGATGGCACTGATGGGATCTGTGATGATGATACCGACAAAACTGGTACTTGCCAAGATGCTTCCGGGAAAAAGCGCCAATACCTTTACGATCTATGTTGATACACCGACCAACGCTTCCATTGAAGAGACATCGCAGGTGGCTCAGTGTGTTGTTAATAGGCTGCAGAAAGAGAGCGGTGTGACCGATATGGAAGTGTTTTTGGGGCAGGGGGCACCGCTGGACTATGCGGGGCTGGTAAAAGGGAGTGCCTTCAAACGTTTTCAGAATCAGGCTGAAATTGTGGTAAACCTGACAGACAAACACCACAGGGATGAGCCGTCATTTATGATGGTACATCGTTTGCGTCCTGTGATCAAAAAGCGTTGTGAAATGATCAAACCGGGAACAACAATAAAATTCATAGAGATGCCTTCCGGACCCCCGACACTCGCGACCATCGTTGTAGAGGTTTACAGCAAGTCCGACAAGGCACTGCGACATATGGCAGAACGGGTCAGCAGAGTATTGAAAGATACTGAAGGGCTGGTCGATGTCGATGTAATGCTTGACGATATCTACACAACCTATATGCTCTCTCCCAACAAAGAGAAGATTATACGAAGTGGATTGAGTGTCGAGCAGGTCAACCAGATTGTTTACTTAGCCTTTAAAGGGATGCCTGTTGCTGTCAAAAATACCAAAAATCAGCAAGACCAGATCCCTATCTTTGTTAGACTGGATGAAAGTTCCAGAAAGATTAACGGAGAGAGCAAAGAGGCGTTGCATAGTAAACTCTCCTCTTTGAGATTGATGAACCAGAAAGGAATGATGGTGCCGTTGATTGAGGTGGTCGATATCAAACCAATGCCTTCTTCTCCAACCATTTTTAGAAAAGACCTTAAAAATATGGCGATCATTACCGCAGAATGTGATATGGTTTCACAGGTCTATCCGCTCCTGGAAGCACGTGATACAATGCTCAAGCGTTTGAAAGATGAATATAACATTACAAAAATACCTGGTATGTCAACCTATATGTTCGATCTCAATGCGGTAGATAAAAAGACAGGGGATAAGGTGTTGATCCGGTGGGATGGTGAAATGAAAGTTTCACTCGATACCTTTAGAGATCTTGGCGGTGCGTTCATCGCTGCGTTGATACTGATGTTTTTATTGATGGTGGTCTATTATAAATCTTTTGCACTGAGCGGTATTGTCCTTGCCGGAAGTTTCCTCTCTATTATCGGTGTGATTGCAGGGCACTGGGTGACAGACAAAATCTCGCTGGCTTTGACAGATGTCAACTTTTTCCTTACGGCAACCTCCCTGATCGGGTTTATTTCACTGATGGGGATCAGTGCCAGAGGATCACTACTTCTGATCGACTTTTCCCGAGCACTCATACGTGAAGGGATGGATAAGAAGGAGGCGATCGCCAAAGCGACTGCGACCCGGGCAAAACCTATCCTGATGACTGCGGTGGCTATTATCCTAGGGTCACTTCTTCTCTCTACCGATCCAATATTTGGAGGTCTGGGGATTGCATTGATCTTTGGTTCAATTGCTGCCACGGCAGTGGCACTCTTCTTTATTCCTGTATTGATGGATAACGCAAAAGCGATGATGCCTGAGCAGCATCAGGTATGTGATGACAATGAGGAGCAGGAGGATGAAGAGGGGAAAGATGTCTGGTGTGTGCTTACAGACAACCTCAAGACAATTCTCTTTCCTAAAAAGAAGTGTGACAAAGAGGAGGAGTGATTACTCCTCCTCTTCTGTAATCTCTCTGAATTTTGTCGGATCGTAATCGATCATGATCTTCGTATACATGCCGGGATAGATTTTGGGGTGACGGCGTTTGAAAGTGATGCGGATGGTAAATGTATGTGTCATAGGGTTGGCACTTGGTACAATAGATTTTATTTTGCCGTGTCCCTTATATCGAATAGAAGGAATTTCAAACCGTACATAATCACCTTCATTGACCTTTAAAAGATCTGCCTCAGAGATCTGTGCTTCGATCTCAAGGTGATCGAGGTCGACCAGTACCATGACTGGGAAACCGGGCATGACCATATCCCCTACATGCAGATTCTTTTGTACGATGATCCCGTCACTGGGGGCTTTGACCTCAAGATAGTGCGAGATCACACTGATTTCCTTGACCTTCTGTGCCGCATTTTTGACAATTGCCTGCATTGCTTTGAGCATGGACTGTGTATGCTCAGCGGTGATAGATAGGTTTTCATTCATATCATCGAAGTTGAAGGTACTGTTGTCTTTGTGACGTATCAGAAGGGCTCTGTTACGGCGTATCTCATCGAGTTTGCTTCTGTAGACATCGGTAAGAATCTCTGCCTGTTCAAGTCCGAGGTTGACCTGCTCTTTTAAAATATCAAACTCCGCAGAATCCATTTTGAACAGGGTGTCTTCACGCTTTACCTTGTCACCGATCTGTACATAAACCTCTTTGACATATCCCATATATCGTGCACCGATATATTTCTTATTGTCAGAAACGACGGTACCTGTAACGGAAATGGTATTGGCAAGCAGACCTGAGAGTAGAAGGCTGGAAATAAGCAGTGTTTTTTTCATAGGCATCTCCATATCTTGAAAACTATTTTATTTATACAAATTCTAATACTTAATAAGTATGTTTTATATTCTATAATAATTAGCTTAAGAAGTGAAAGTGTGGAGAGAAATGAAAAGAAATTCTCCCCGTAAATGGGGAGAAAAGATATTTAGAATCTGTAAGTCAGCTGGAAAGAGAGGCTTGACTCTTTGTGTTCGGTTGTAATGGAGTCTGTACCGAAAGACTGTGTAAAGGCAGGAATACCATATGTCTGTTCGTTGTTTGTACCGTATACATATGCAAGGTCAACAGAGAAAGTTTGTGAGAACTCATATGTTCCACCCAGTGTTACATGTTGTTCCTGTGTAGCAGGAAAGCCAAGCAGGTTGAAGAAGTTGATAGCTGATTGTGCGCCAATACCCTGTGGTGTTGTCGCCCCAGTCTGTTCAACAACAGCGCTTGATCCATAGTTGTAACCGAGTCTAATTGCCCAGTTGTCTTGTGTATACTGGTAACCGACTGCATAAACATTCTGATCTTCCCACTGAAAATCCTGATATCCTGTTGCACTTGCCCATTTGATCTTTTTGTAGTCAAATGCCAGTGTGTGTCCACCGAATGTGTAAGAGATACCTGCACCGATCTCTGCAGGCTGCTCAAGTGTGTCTGCCATTGGTGCAGGGAATGCACCCATAGCAACGAATGGTGCAGTTGCAGAAGAGAGCTGGTTGATATATGTCATCTCGATAGAAGATTTGTACACAGCACCGATAACAAGTCCGTTAGAAAAGTCATAAGAGAGACCTGCTGTCCAGCCAAATCCAAAGTCCTGTGCAAGACCGGCACCTACGTTGTCAATAGAACCTGTCTGGCTGTTTGGCAGTTTGTAGTTGATGTCAAGGTTACCGTACTGCAGTACTGGTGCAGCTGCAATGGTAAATCCGCCTGTTTTGTATGCTACAGGTACAGCGAACTGCATCAACTGAAGGTTTGTAACCATGTTGAGGTTACCAAATTTAGGGTAGCTTGTAGGGCTGAAAGACATTTCTGCTTTACTATAGTCTGTACCCATACCTGCTGTTCCCCACATACCGATACCGATGTACCAGTTTTCGTTGATTTTGTGAGCAATAGAAACCTCAGGGATCATGTTCATGTCTGCATCACTTGTCAAAGGTTGAGAAGGGAATGCTCCACCAGCCGGATTGATTGTTGTTTTGATAGTAGGCATGAAGATCGTACCGCCAAATGAGATCTCTGTACCTTCGACAGTAGAGATCATAGCAGGGTTACTGATGGTAGATTCTGCACCATGGCTTACAGCGATACCTGTACCACCCATACCTCTTGCTTTCGCACCGACAGCGATAAGAGTATCTCCGTTAGTTGCATGAAGCATAGTTGAAGTCACGAGTGACAAAGCGATTCCGGTTCCAAGTTTTTTGAATGTACTTGTTTTCATTTGTATCCTTGATTTGTTTTGGTGGAAGTAGTATAGATA
>JALTYW010000030.1 GCA_027046415.1 Sulfurovum sp. | reverse complement strand
GAGAAGCTCGGTATCAAACTCACCGCCGCACAACTCAAGTTGCTGCAAAAGCATCTAAGTGAACACGACGACGAAGCGGCACTCTGCCGTGACAAGAAAGGCAAGCTTGAGCCCAACCCAGACCTGCGTGACTACGAGAATGTACCACTCAAAGAGGATATTTACGACTATTTCGAACGGGAGGTCAAACCGCATGTGCCGCTGGCGTGGATAGATGAGAAGAAGGTGGACACCAAAGACGGCAAAGTGGGCATTGTCGGGTATGAGATACCGTTCAACCGCCACTTCTACGAGTACAAGCCGCCACGAAAACTTGAGGAGATCGATGAAGAGCTGGACAAGGTGACAGAAGAGATCATAGCGCTGCTTGGGGAGATCAAGGCGTGAGCAGATATAAACCGTACCCGAAATATAAACCAAATGGTGTTGAATGGCTGGGCGAGGTGCCGGAGCATTGGGAGGTTAAATCAATAAAACGAGATTTTTTTATAGTAAATGGTTCAACACCAAAATCAACTGAAAGTACTTACTGGAATGGAAATATAATTTGGGTAACACCTGCTGATCTCAGTAAACGTTCAAATATATATATTACAGACAGTATCCGTAAAATAACCGAAGATGGTTTATACTCGTGTGGAACAACTTTAGTGCCTCCCGGGAGTATTATTCTCTCAAGTCGTGCCCCTATAGGAAACTTAGCAATTGCAAAAATACCTTTGTGTACAAACCAAGGCTGTAAATCTATTATACCAACAACAATTAAAGATACTAGATTTCTCTATTATTATTTATCAATTTCAAGCGAACAGCTTAATCAATTGGGAAGAGGTACTACATTTATGGAGCTTAGTGCTGATGAACTTGGTTTTTTTCAAGCTCCCTTTCCTCCAAAAAATGAACAAACCACCATCGCCAACTTCCTCGACCGTGAGACCGCCAGGATTGACACACTTATCGGTAAGCAGGAGCGGCTCATCGAACTCTTACAGGAGAAAATCATTGCTGTTGCGATGGACGAACAAATCAACGGCGCAGGAAAGTTTGAGCGACTAAGGCACTTGGTTGATATTATTGAAAGACCCGTCATGCTTAACCCACAAACTGAATATACGGCATTAGGATTATATAATAGAGGCAGGGGACTTTTCCATAAGCCTGCAAAACATGGGAATGAGATGGGTGATTCTGACTTTTTTTATGTTGAAAGTGGAGACCTTATTTTGAGCGGTCAATTCGCATGGGAAGGTGCTGTCGCCTTAGCAAAAGATACAGAAAACGGATGTGTAGTATCACACAGATATCCTGTACTGAGAGGTAAAAAACTTCATACAGAGTACTTGTTGGCTCTTTTTATGACAGATTTTGGCAATTTTCTTCTCAATGAATGTTCAAGAGGTGCAGCAGGTAGAAACAGACCACTCAATACGGGATTGCTGCTATCTGAGAAAATTCGGATTCCTTCCGAATCAACACAAAATATTATTAAGAAACTGGTGCATAAAAAATTTGAAATTGAACAAAAAGCCAACCAAGCCATCAAGCTCCTCAAAGAGCGCCGCACGGCACTCATCAGTGCAGCGGTGACAGGGAAGATCGATGTGAGGGAGGTAGAGTAGTGAATAGAAATCAGGTCAATATCTATTGCGATGAGAGCAGACATACTTCCGGGGGTGACAGTTTTATGGTGATCGGTGCCGTGTTGTGCGACAGAGAGAAAAAGAGAGAATATGTCCACCAGATACACCTGCTCAAGAAAAAACACCATGCACAAGGAGAGTTCGGATGGAAACGTCTCTCCCCCAACAAACAAGATTTTTACTTCGAACTGATTGACTTTTTTATGGAAAAAGATATAGGGTTCAAATGCATCGTAGTAGACAGAAACCGAGTAGATAATGAAACCTATAACGATGGGGATAGCGAACTTGGTTTCTACAAGTTTTATTACCAAATGCTCAAAGATTCTCTGGAGGCAAATAATGAATATTATATCTATCTGGACTGGCAACAAAACAGAGACCAGCATAGGTTTTCCACACTGAAGTTTTATCTACAACAAAAACTTCAGGGGAGAGCCAAAATAGCATGCCTGGAGCCTGTCACTTCAACCAACCAGCCTCTCATAGAGTTGGCAGATCTCTTTATCGGTGCAGTAGGATATCAATACAACAACAGGCGGAGCAGCACTGTCAAAACAGCGTTTTGTAGAAAGTTGGCAGATGTATTGCATGAAAGAAACAACAGATACTTTAAATTTCACAGGCTTGATACCTTTACCGCCAAAACAGAAAAAAAGTTCAATATCTTTAGATGGGAGCCTCGAAACTAAATGTGTAAAAAAGTATGGCCGCTGCTTAGACTAAAGGCAGACACAGATGAAGAGCTCAAGGAGAAGTATCGGAAAGTGTATATCGAAGAGTATGTCAAACAAGAGGTATACGACTGGATGGGAAATAGAATTTTCTTTGCAGCATATAGGTTTGATCATGCTTTTTCTGAAAGCAGCGACTATAAAAACAGCTTTGGAGATCACGACATCCCCTTTTCTAAAAGAAGAGCAAGGCATATACTGTGGATTAAAAAGGCATTGCAGGGGGAGAGAGGATCTTCCTCTTATACTGTTGAGTGTCGTTCAGGGATCAGAACGAAATCCCAAAAGGGACGCTCAAAAAAGGTAGTTACAAGAACCTATACCGTTGTCGAAGAAAGATATGTTGTCGTGATAGATAAGAAGGACGATAAATATTATTTTATTACAGCATTTCCGGCAGATGCAAACTATATACGAAATATTATAAAAAGAAGTGCTTTGATAAGAAGCAAAAAATATAAAAGAGAGGATAGTTAAATCCCCAGTCTATTAGTCGGCGACTGAGGAAGCCAAATTCCAAAGCCTTAGGCAAAGGAAAACCGGTGCACATAGATGTACACGTAAGTGTAGTATAGCAGTGCACCGCTTAAAAAACTATAAAACCGCATGTCGGGCTACATACCTGAGATACCGACAAAGCCCCTATTTATGGGGTTTTGATAGGAAATCAGTGTAATTTTGTCCTTTTTATGTTAATCCCCATTCGTATCCGTTTTAAACAATGTAAGCTATAATTGAACCAAATAATGTGGAGTTGTTCTGGAGGCGTTATGGGTAGTGGGAAGCATAAAGAGAATGTATTTGAAACGGAGATTGTTGACTATCTAAGCCAACATGACTGGGCAAAAGGTACCTCCGAAGGGTATGACAAAGCTTTTGCGCTTTACCCTGAAGACCTTATAGCCTATGTAAAAGATACCCAGCCTGAAGCCTTCGAGAAGTTTACAAAGCGCCATCCAAAAGAGACCGAAGAGGCATTGTGCAAATTCGTTGCCAAGCAGATGGACAAATATGGTTCTCTCTACTGCCTGCGACATGAGCTTAAAGATGTCAATGCTCGCATCAAACTCTGCCAGTTCAAGCCTGACCTTCATTCTCCCGAACTTATGGAGAAGTACAACAAGAACATCTTGCGAGTCGTGCGACAGGTCTACTACTCCGAACACAATAAGAACAGCATCGATCTTGTGTTTTTTCTCAATGGTATTCCTCTGGCGACCATAGAACTCAAGACAGACTTTACCCAAAATGTACAGGATGCCATCAACCAGTACAAGTACGACAGGCTACCCAAAGATAAACGCACCCGTCAGGAGGAGCCGCTACTGGCATTTAAACGCAGAACACTGGTGCACTTTGCTATGAGTACGGACGAAGTCTACATGACCACACATTTGAAGGGTAAAGATACCTATTTCCTGCCGTTTAACAAAGGGCATGACGGTGGCGCAGGTAATCCGCCCAACCCAGAGGGATATGCCACGGACTATCTCTGCAAAGAGATCCTCTACAAGGAGACCTGGCTAAAGATCATAGGGCGTTACATTCACCTTGAAGTCAAGGAGAAAGAGGATGCCAGAGGCAGAAAATATAAGAGTGAGGCACTCATCTTCCCACGCTACCATCAACTCGATGCCGTCACCAAACTGGTAAAAGATGCCAAATCCAAAGGAAGTGGGGAACACTACCTGATTCAGCACAGTGCCGGCAGCGGTAAATCCAACTCCATCGCATGGCTGGCACATCAGCTTTCATCATTGCATGATGCCCAAAACCGGCAGGTTTTTGACTCAGTCATTGTCATTACAGACAGAACGGTGCTTGATTCACAGCTGCAGGAGACCATCTCACAGTTTGAACACAAAAAGGGGGTGATCGTCAGAATCAATCGTGAAGAGGAGCGGGAGAAGAGTAAATCCGAGCAGCTTGCCGATGCACTGGAGCGGGGAGCAGCAATTATCATCGTGACGATTCAGACCTTTCCATTCATACTGGATATGATACGTGAACGTACCACGCTAAAGGACAAAAACTATGCCATTATCGCCGATGAGGCACACTCTTCTCAGACAGGCAAAACAGCCAAAGAACTCAAAGAGGTACTCTCAGCTGAGCAGATCGAAGAGGGGGTGGAGCTCTCTGCCGAAGAGGTGCTGGCGCTCACACTGGAGGCTCGGGGCTCGGGAAAAAATCTCAGCTACTTTGCCTTTACTGCCACGCCCAAAGCCAAGACGCTGGAGATGTTCGGTACACTGCCCGACCCAAGCAGTCCGCCTTCAGTGGAGAATCTCCCCCAGCCTTTTCACACTTACACGATGCAGCAGGCGATCGAAGAGGGGTTCATCATCGATGTGCTCAAGAGCTATACTACCTATGACATGGCATACCGCCTTGCTACTGCAGAGGGGGAGCGTGAAGTCGATGTGAAAAAGGCGAGTAAAGCATTGGGCAAGTGGGTGCGGCTGCATCCATACAACATCTCTCAAAAGATCGGTATTATCATTGAACATTTCCATGAACACATTGCCCATCAGCTTGACGGCAAAGCCAAAGCGATGGTTGTCACAAGTTCCCGTAAAGAGGCGGTACGCTACAAGCTGGCGTTTGACAAGTACATAGAGGAGAATGGATACAGTTCCATTGCAGCAATGGTGGCGTTCTCCGGCAGCGTAATGGATGATGTCGAAGGTGTGGAGAAAGAGTACACCGAAAAAAGTATGAACCCAGGTCTCAAAGGACGGGATATGCGTAAAGCGTTTGATACGGAGGAGTATCAGGTAATGATCGTAGCCAATAAGTTTCAGACGGGATTTGACCAGCCTAAGCTCTGTGCTATGTATGTGGACAAGAAGCTCAGTGGTGTGGATGCGGTACAGACACTCTCAAGGCTCAATCGTACCTATCCGGGTAAAGAGAGTGTTTTTATCTTGGACTTTAGAAACAAAGCCGAGGAGATCAAGGAGGCGTTTGAACCCTACTACAAAACGGCGACACTGACTGATGTGACTGATCCCAACATCATTTTTGATTTGCAACTCAAACTTGAGGCGTATGGGCTTTATACCTCTCAGGAGATGGAACAGTTCGCTTCCGCCTACTTTGCTCCGAAAGGAACACAGGCAGCGATGAGTGCAGCGATCAAGCCTGCAGCAGACAGGTTTAAGAACCGATACAAAGAGATCTTGACTCAGATCGCTCATGCCAAAGAGGCACTGGAAAAAGCAAAAAAAAGCGAGGATGAGTCTGCTATCCATAATGCAGAGCGTATACTCAAAGAGCATAAAGAAGAGAAGGCGGCACTGGAGCTTTTCAAAAAAGATCTAGGAACATTTGTGCGGATGTATGAGTTCCTCTCTCAGATTGTGGATTATGAAGACAGCGACCTTGAAAAGCTCAGTGTTTTTGCCAGAGGATTGTTGCCTAACCTCAAGACAGTCGATACGGAACCACCCATCGATATCTCTTCTGTGGAGATGACACATTACAGTATCAAAAACAAAAAAGAGCACCGTATTGATCTTAAGGGTGGCTATCTT
>JALTYW010000029.1 GCA_027046415.1 Sulfurovum sp. | reverse complement strand
GTCATGCAATTCCTTTCTTTTTGGTCGAAAAAAGGATAACCTATATTCGGTTAGCCCGCTCTTTCTCGACTATCTTTTAGAAATTGCACTTATTGGTTGAATTGGCGTTTATTTACTGTTACACTTTATGCCATATCATTTGATTTGCTACTTGACATACTCGTCTCTTTTGATTACAACCCTTAATCCCATTCCTCACTCATGCCAAGTTTAAAATGTATTTAAATATATTCAGATATAATATCGCCCTAAAAGTTGTCTCAGCCAAGACTGTTGCAACGACCCTATCGTAAGATATGGAAGGATCCAACATGATGTCCGGATCAGAACAGGTTAGTTGCCTGTCAACAAAATAACTATAAAAGGTCTCACAATGAGAAAAGGTATTCATCCTGAATATATGGAATGTAAAGTAAAATGTGCTTGTGGTAATGAGTTTGAAGTAAGATCAAACAAGCCAGAGCTTTCAATAGATATTTGTAATGAGTGTCACCCGTTCTTTACAGGTTCTGAAAAGATCGTTGATGCTGCAGGTAGAGTTGAGAAGTTTAAAAATAAATACAAACTCAGCTAATCTTTTCCCCGACTTACTCGGGGACTTATTCTCTTTTTTAGGCAACCATGCTTACCTTCATCCCCACACCTATTGGTAACCCACAAGATATTACAATTCGGGCGCTTCGACTTTTTGAAGAGGCTGAACTTTTTTTCTGCGAAGATACACGACATACAAAACACCTTTTAAAACTTTTACATGAACGTTTTGATATGGAGTATCCGGATGCATTATTTGTTTCATTTAACGAACATAATGGTCATGCTCGACTGGAGCAGTATGCAGAGGATATCCGTACAAAAAAGATTGTGTATGTCAGTGATGCGGGAATGCCAGTTATTTCCGATCCGGGGCAGCTGCTTGTAGCCTACTGTCAAAAGGAGGGTATACCCTATGATGTACTTCCCGGTGCCTCTGCTGTGACGACTGCCTATGCCGCTTCCGGTTTTAAGGAGGGTAAATTTCTCTTTTATGCATTTTTACCTCACAAAGGAAAAGAGAGACAGACAGCATTGCATGAAGCTATGGAGAACAGATATAATACTGTACTCTATGAGGCACCTCACAGACTTGAGAAGCTCTTAGAAGAGATTGCTGCAATAGACAGTAGCCGAGAGCTTTTTTTGGCAAAGGAGATTAGTAAACAGTACCAGCACTACTATCGGGGGTTGGCTTCGGAACTTTTGGAAATGTTAAAGGCGTCAACAATTCGCGGTGAGTGGGTTGTCATCATAAAATCAGCGGGGAAAAGTACTGAAGGTTCACTTTCTCTGTCTCAAATATACCAAATGGATCTGCCGCCAAAAGTTAAGGCAAAACTTTTGGCAGAACTCAGTGATCGGAGTGTGAAAGAGTGGTATCAGGAGCTGGTGGGGAACAAGGGAAAACGCTAGTTCAAGTAAAAATTGGATAAAATCTCTTATGATTATTTACGGAAAACAGGTATGTCTGTATGCCTTGGAACGACACCCAGAAGTTATTGAAACAGTATATGTCGCAAAAAAAGGGGTACTGCCGCAGCACTTGTTCCACCAGTACCATGACAAGATCAAGTTCCTGGAAGAGAAGTGGGCACAGTCTATGAGCAAGGGCGGAAACCATCAGGGTATTCTGCTTGAGGTCTCTGAGATAGATGATCCTGATCCTGACATGATTAAGAAGGGTGACTTTATTGTTATCCTTGATGGGCTTACAGATGTAGGGAACATTGGAGCTATTGTAAGAAGTGCATACGCTTTGGGAGCAGATGCCGTAGTTGCTTCCGGTGTTCGCCAGTTGAACTTCTCTGCGATTGTACGTACAAGTTCCGGAGCAATGCTCGATATGCCTTTTTTGCTTACTCATAACGTGTTGGATCTTCTTAATGAACTGAAACAGATAGGATTTTCCATATATGGGGCAGCGATGGAAGGAGAGCCAATACAGGACGTTGTTTTTTCCTCCAAAAGAGTTTTGGTTATGGGAAGTGAAGACAAAGGGATATCCAAAAGGGTAAGAGGCAAACTCGACGGACTTGTGTCGATAGAGATGAAACATGCATTCGATTCACTGAATGTCAGTGCAGCAGCAGCGATTTTAATACATAGGATGAGTTATGCAGTTAAATGAGATACTGGAAGAGAATACAATACGGTCAATTTCTCAAAAAACAAATATTTCCGAAGAGAACCTTGAAGCACTTTTCGCAGGAGAGTTCGATGTTCTGAAAAAAGTGAAAGCAATGGGCTTTATTTCGATCATCGAACGGGAATATCATGCGGATTTGAAACCACTCCGTGATCAGGCAAAAGCATATTATTCCGAACACCACGATGAAAATGGTATTGTGTTGGATGCGCCGATTGCAGAGCGCAAAAGAGGAAAATCGAAATTTTTGATTTTGGTCGTTCTATTATTGTTGGGAGCTGCATCATGGTATTTTATTACGCAGTTTGATCGGAAAAAATTCAAAAATATCATACCTTTCCAAAATGAGAAAATAACCGAAAGTATTAAAAGCGCTGTTGATCATGATCCGCAGTTGAGCATAGAGCATGCAATTGCAGAAGAGACAAAAAACAATGATGATACTCTTAGTAGTAATACAGCAGAAACGATTGAAGATAACCGTTCCAATTAATCCTATGGGAAAAGTGAGAAACTATGTTTGATGAAATTCAGTTCGAGAAGATAAACCGTTTACCAAAATATATTTTTGCAGAGATCAATGAAATCAAGATGCAGATGCGCCGCGAAGGCGCCGATATTATTGATTTCTCAATGGGTAATCCGGATGCTGCAACACCAAAACCCATTATTGACAAACTGTGTGAAACTGCAAAAAAGCCGAAGACGCATGGCTATAGTGCAAGCAAGGGGATCTATAAGCTGCGTCTTGCTATGAGCAACTGGTATAAACGAAAGTATGGTGCAGATCTTGACCCTGACACAGAAGTGGTAGCGACAATGGGAAGTAAAGAGGGATATGTACACCTTGTTCAGGCGATCACCAATCCGGGTGATGTTGCAATTGTGCCGGACCCGACCTATCCGATCCACTCACAGGCATTTGTATTGGCTGGAGCAAATGTTGAGAAGATGGAAGTGACCTTTGACGAGGATACCTTTGAAGTGGATGAGGACAAGTTCCTTTCTGATGTGAATGAGGCGTTGGAAAACTCGATTCCAAAGCCAAAATTCTTAGTAGTCAACTTCCCTCACAACCCAAGTACGGCAACCGTAACGCCGGAGTTCTATGAGCGTCTGGTAGCACTGGCAAAAGAGAAACGTTTCTATATCATTTCTGATATTGCGTATGCTGACATCACATTTGACGGATATAAAACACCATCGATCATGCAGGTTGAAGGTGCCAAAGATGTGGCAGTTGAGTCCTATACGCTTTCAAAATCCTACAATATGGCAGGATGGCGTGTCGGGTTTGTAGTAGGGAACAAAAAGCTTATCGGTGCGCTTCAGGCGATCAAGTCATGGCTGGACTATGGTATGTTCACCCCGATTCAGGTAGCTGCTACTGTAGCACTTGATGAGCATGGATATGTACCGGACAAGGAGATTATTCCCCGTTACAAAAAGAGACGTGATGTAATGATAGAGTCTTTTAGCAATGCAGGATGGGCGCTTAAAAAACCAAATGCGAGTATGTTTATTTGGGCAAAACTGCCACAGATTGCACTCGATATGGAGATGGGTTCCATGGAGTTCTCCAAACGACTTTTGCAGGAAGCGGGTGTGGCTGTGAGTCCCGGTATCGGGTTTGGGATTTACGGTGACAAATATGTACGTATCGCGCTGATCGAGAATGAGAAGCGTATCCGTCAGGCGGCACGTAACATTAAACGTTTTTTGAAAACCCTTGAAGAGGAACACAAACATGGTTAAGATAGGGATACTGGGGGTCGGTACGGTAGGTGAAAGTGTTGCAAAAATACTCGAAGCCAATGCAGACATCATCGAAGCACGTGCAGGTAAGAAGATCGTTGCCAAAAGCGGTGTTGTTCGCAACATGAACAAAAAGCGTGATGTGCAGATTGCGATTAGTGATGATCCTTACAGTGTGGTAGATGATCCGGAGATCGATATTGTCGTTGAACTCATGGGCGGGGTGGAAGAGCCCTATGCATTGGTCAAACGTGCTTTAGAGAATGGCAAAGCAGTAGTAACAGCGAACAAAGCGCTGCTTGCCTATCACCGTTATGAACTCCAAGAGATTGCAGGGAATATCCCTTTGATGTATGAAGCAAGTACTGCCGGGGGTATTCCTGTCATTGGCGCACTGCGTACCGGATTGGCTGCCAATCATATTGAGAGTATTCAGGGGATCATGAATGGTACCTGTAACTATATGCTTACCAAGATGATCAACGAGGGTGCACAGTATGACGAGATCCTAAGAGAGGCACAGGAACTTGGGTATGCTGAAGCAGATCCTACTTTTGATGTGGGCGGATTTGATGCTGCGCACAAACTGCTTATTTTGGCATCAATCGCGTATGGTATCGATGCAAAACCTGAGGATATTCTCATCGAGGGGATTGAAAACATTACACAAACGGATGTGGCTTTTGCCAAAGAGTTTGGCTATGAGATCAAGCTGCTTGGCATTGCCAAAAAGGTGGGCGAGGGTGTGGAGCTTCGAGTGCATGCAACGATGATCCCAAGTGAGAGCATGATCGCCAAAGTAGACGGTGTGATGAATGCCGTTACAGTGGTCGGTGACCGTGTGGGTGAGACGATGTATTATGGTCCAGGTGCGGGCGGTGATGCGACTGCTTCGGCTGTGATTGCCGATATTGTCGATATTGTCCGTGGGAACCAAGGGCCGATGCTTGGGTATAAAAAAGGACTGGAGAGCGGCTTGAAACTCCTTCCAAAAGAGCAGATCGTAACACAGTACTATATACGTATCGAGGTTGATGACAAAAGCGGTGTGCTTGCTGCCATTACCTCAACACTGGGAGAGTTTGGTATCTCCATAGAGTCGATGCTGCAAAAACCAACCAGTGATGCGCATATTGCGAAGCTACTATTTACCACACACAAAACGCAAGAGTCCAAGATGCATGATGCTATTACCGCACTCAAAATGCTTGATGTTGTGCATGGTAATGTAGCGATGATGCGCATAGAGAAATAAGGAGGCTTCGATGGCAAAAGATCACTACTTTGATATCTCGGCAAAGCTTGATATGATGGAGATGAAAAATGCCATTGAGCAGGCTAAAAAAGAGGTTTCAACGCGTTTTGACTTTAAGGGGATCATGACTGATATTGACTTGAATGAGAAAGCCAAGGTATTGAATCTTTCAAGTTCAAGCGACAGCAAAATCGATGCACTCAAAGATATTGTCATCTCCAAAATGATCAAACGCGGACTCTCACCCAAATCACTTGATGAAGTAAAAACAGAAGGGATTAGCGGCGGGAATGTGAAGGTAGTCTACCGCATTGTTGACAGTATTGAAAAAGATGAAGCCAAGAAGATCGTCAAAGCGATCAAAGATGCCAAGCTGAAAGTCACCCCTGCGATACAGGGCGATGAGATCCGTGTCAGTGGCAAGAAAATCGATGATCTTCAGGCGGTGATAGCACTGGTAAGAAAGATGGATGAACTTAAAGCACCGTTGACGTTTGGGAATTTTAAATAGGTTTAAGGTTTAATACAGCATAAGAAAATATTATGCTTGGCCCTTAGCCCTTAGCCCTTAGCCCTTAGCCCTTAGTTATGAGCAATGTCCACCGCCACAGCATCCACCGCTGTTTTCTTCTCTTGGTTTCTCTTCGACATTGATTTTGAAAGTGTTACCCTCTTCTTCTACCCAAAAGAGATGTTTTTGGCAGAACTTTTGGTTCATGTGGCTCTCCATGAGTTTTGCCTGAAGC
>JALTYW010000028.1 GCA_027046415.1 Sulfurovum sp. | reverse complement strand
TTCTCGTACTCAAACTTATCAACCGCCTTCATCAGTCCGATATTCCCCTCCTGAATGAGGTCAAGGAACGGCAGACCTCGGTTGGTGTAACGTTTGGCGATGGAGACCACCAGACGGAGGTTGGACTTTGCCATACGTGTTTTGGCTTTTTCACTCTTGGCTTTCCCTTGACGGATCTGGTTGAGGATCTCCTGAAGCTTCTCTTCGCTCAGGTCGAAGCCGCCTTTACTTGCCTCTCTGGTCTCAAAGAGCTTTTTGATCTCTACATAGGTACTGACCATCGTGGTCTCCGGCACAGCATCTATGATATCCTCTTTGTCCATGTTGATGATGTTGTCGAGGATCTTCTGGTGGTTGGCACGGAGTGTGTCGTTGAAGAGCGGCAGTTTGTACTCGAGACGCTTGAGCTCTTTTTCAAAACTGTCATCGCTCTTGAGGGCTGTTTCCATTGCTTTTACCAGCTCGTTGATCAGTTTAGATGTCGGTCCAAGATCAAGGAGTGCCGCTTTAAGCTGCTCTTTTTTAAATGCGATCTTCAGACGCTCATGGATGATCTTGACAGGATCGGTTTCGTTTGCAAGCAGTTCATCGAGACCCTCACGGGCTTTCATCCACTCTTTTTTGGCTTTCTCAAGGCGTTTGAAGCTCTCTACCACCTGTTTGACGCGTTTATCGTTTTTTGGTGTTTTACTCTCTTCTTCACTGCCTTCTGCTTCATCTGCATCCTCTTTGTCGTCACTGTCGCCTTTGTCATCTTCAAAACTTTTGAAGAGCTCTTTTACCCGTCTTTCACGGTTGAGCAGAGGCTCTTTGTAGTTGAGAATGTAGTCGATGAGGTAGGGGACGGAACAGATCGCATCGATGATGATCTCCTCTCCCTCTTCGATCTGTTTGGAGAGCTCTACCTCTTCTTCTTTTGTCAGCAGCGGGATTTTACCCATTTCACGCAGGTACATTCTCACAGGAGAGTCTGAACGGCTCCACTCCAGCAGTTCTTTTTCTTTATGCAGATCGAATTCGTCTTCTATTTCACCGTCCGCTGCACGTTTTCTGGCATCTTCACGGCGCTTGCTCTCTTTGTCAGTAAGCTGTTTTGCATACTCCGATGCAGAGACAATGTTGACTTTGGTATCTTCGGAGAGTTTATGGATCTTTTTTGCCTGTGCCGCAGTAGGGGCTTTGGTAAATTCTTTGGCAATGTTTTCAAAGGTGACAACATCACCTTTCTTTTTCGATTTGAATAGTGCTTCGATATTTTTCATAGTGTCTTTTGTTGCCATTGAAACCCTTTTTTTTTTAAGAGGAAATTAAGGTGGATTATACCGAAATTTTCTTTGTTTTGCGCGGCAAATTTGGCAAATTCCGATTTTTTGGCTATAATCGCGAAAATTTTTACCGGCACAGTCCGGAGTACAAAGGATATACTTTGCAAGGAAAAGTCTGGAAATTCGGCGACAATATCGATACAGATCTGATTATTGCGGCACGTTACCTGAACACGAGTGAGCCAAGTGAATTGGCAAAGCACGTCATGGAAGATGCAGACCCAGAGTTCGTCTCAAAAATGCAAGAGGGTGATATCATCGTCGCAGGTGAGAACTTTGGATGCGGTTCAAGCCGAGAGCATGCGCCTATCGCACTTAAAGCAGCGGGGATCAACGCCGTCATAGCACCGACTTTCGCGCGTATTTTCTACAGAAACGCATTCAATATGGGACTGCCTATCTTTGAACTCAAAGAGGCAGACGAGATCAATGAAGGCGATACTGTACGTATCGACATGGACAGCGGTGAGATCATCAATGTTACACAGGCAAAAACCTATAAGTTTACGCCCATCCCCGCATTTATGCAGGAGCTTGTCGATGCGGGTGGGCTGATCAACTATGCAAAACAGGAAATTGCCAAAGGAGCACAGCAATGAGTACAAGAAACTATAGAATAGGCGTGATCAAAGGTGACGGGATCGGTCCCGAGATTGTCGATGAGGCACTTAAGGTACTCGATGCGGTTTCTGTAGCACAGGGGTTTAACCTCAAGTATGAAGAGATGCTGCTTGGCGGTGCTGCGATCGATGCAACGGGGGTACCGCTTCCCGATGAGACCATTCAGGGGGTCAACAAATGTGACGCGGTACTTTTTGGTGCCATTGGCGGACCAAAGTGGGACAACCTTGAGCGTCATCTGCGACCAGAAACCGGACTGCTTGGACTGCGTAAAGAGATGGGTACCTTTGCCAACCTGCGACCGGCGATGGTGTATGATGAACTGGTCAACGCTTCAAGCCTCAAGCCTTCTGTGATCCAGGGCGTAGATATCATGGTAGTGCGTGAGCTTACCGGTGGTATTTACTTCGGTCAGCCAAGAGAGCTGCATGAAGACAAAGCGTTCAATACAATGGTATATACCAAAGAAGAGGTCAGACGTATCGCGGTTGTGGCATTTGATATCGCCATGAAACGCAGCAAACGTGTCTGCTCTGTGGACAAGGCTAATGTACTTGAAGTCAGCCAGTTCTGGAGAGAGATCGTGGAAGAGGTTGCCAAGGATTATCCTGAAGTAGAACTCAGCCATATGTACGTTGACAATGCCGCAATGCAGCTGATCCGCGACCCAAAACAGTTCGACGTCATTTTGACAGGAAACATCTTTGGTGACATCCTCTCCGATGCGGCAAGTATGCTCAGCGGTTCTATCGGGCTGCTGCCAAGTGCAAGTACCGGAAAAGGGGTAGGGCTCTTTGAACCGATCCATGGTTCTGCACCGGACATCGCAGGACAGGGGATCGCCAACCCGCTGGCGACCATCTCAAGTGCAAGTATGATGCTGCGCTATGCTCTCGATGAGCAGGAGGCGGCAGACAGAATCGATGAAGCGATCAAAAAAGCCCTTGCAGAGGGGTATCGTACCGGTGATATCGGTGACTATGATGCCAAAGAGATTGTAAGCTGTTCTGAGATGGGTGATATTATTGCGGACTATGCATCACGCTAACCCGTAGGGTGTTGTGCCCCACAACATCGTTGTGTTGTATACAAAAATATGCTTTAATTATTTGGATGAGCGGTGTTGTCGGGGGGACAACACCCTACAGAGAGGTAAGGGATTAAATATCATGGAAACCAAAGCGCGTGTATTGATCGACTGTTATGATGCCAAGGGGTTGGTCTACAAGATTTCAAAAGTCTTTTACGACCGTGATCTCAATATCGATTCCAACCGTGAGTTTGTCGACAAAGACAGAGCGCGTTTTTTTATGCGCAGTGTGGTTACAGGTACTTTTGACATAGAAGAACTTGACCGTGCACTCAGAGAGATTGCCCCTGAAGATGCCCATATCAGAGTCATCTCTCCACGCCAGAAGAAGATCGTCATTCTTGCTACCAAAGAGTCCCATGCGCTTGGTGACATCCTGATCCGTCATGCAGCAGGAGAACTGGGAGCCAAGATAGAGTGTGTCATTGCCAACCACGACACGCTGCGAAGCCTTGTGGAGCGTTTTGATATTCCATTCATTCACATTTCTGCGGAGGGTTTGAGCAGAGAGGCACATGAAGCCAAAGTGATGGAGGCGATCGACAAACATACCTTTGACTATATCGTGCTTGCCAAATATATGCGTATCCTTACTCCGACGTTTGTTGCGGCATACCCCCAGAAGATTATCAATATTCACCACTCTTTCCTTCCGGCATTTATCGGTGCCAACCCTTATAAACAAGCCTATGAACGCGGGGTGAAGATTATCGGTGCGACAGCACACTTTGTGACGAACGATCTTGATGAAGGACCGATCATTGCGCAGGATGTCATCCCTGTCAATCACCGTTTTGACTGGAGAGATATGCAGCGTGCCGGACGTGATGTGGAGAAAGTGGTGCTCTCCCGTGCGCTTAATCTTGTGTTGCATGACCGTGTTTTTGTCAATGGCAACAAAACAATCGTCTTTTAACCCCTCCTATGTTCAATATAGTATTGGTAGAGCCGCAGATTCCACAGAATACGGGAACGATTGGACGGTTGTGCGTCAATCTGGGGGCGACACTGCATTTGATCAAACCGCTTGGATTTGACATTGATGACAAGGCGGTCAAGCGGGCTGGGTTGGATTACTGGAAGCAGCTTGATCTTGTTGTCTGGGAGTCGTTTACAGATTTTCTTGCTGCTCATCCGGTAGATACGCATACCCATATGGCAACGACCAAAACGGACAATCTCTACTTTGATGCCAAGTTTCAAAAAGGAGACTATATTCTTTTTGGCTCTGAGACCAAAGGGATCGATGAACGTGTGCTTCTAGAACACCCCGATCGATGCATTACCATTCCTATGGGTGGCAAAGGCAGAAGTCTCAACCTTGGTGTGAGTGTCGGCATTGTGACTTATGAGGCATTGCGACAGAACTACGAGGGCTTTGAGAAGATTACTATCCCTTTTAAGGAGTCCTGATGTCATTTGGAGACATTGTCTATATTTTTGCTGCACTGCTTTTTGCCTATATGACCTTTGCGATCGTACGCAACAACTTCCGTTCAAAGTTCGATGATGAGTGGCGACGCAAAGACCTCAAAGAGGAGGAAGAAGAACTATAACCCCCTATTTACCAACTTTTGGGTAAAATATCCTCCATTATCTCCTTAGAGGATCTTTTACGATGACACAACCACTACTCATAGAGATCGGTGTGGAAGAACTGCCCGCCATTCCGCTTCTGAAAATTGTTACCAACATTGAAAATGCATGGCGCAAACTGCTTGAAGAGTACAAACTCTCGTGTGATTTCCGTTTTGTCTATACGCCAAGACGTCTTGTATTGATGCATGATGCCATGCCGCTGACTCAGGAAGACAGTACCATCGAACTGATGGGACCTCCGGTTGCAGCGGCATTCAAAGACGGGGAGCCTACCCCTGCTGCGCTTGGGTTTGCAAGAAAGTGCGGTGTGGATGTGAATGAACTGGGTCGAGCGCAAAAAGGCAAGAGTGAAGTGCTCTACTTCAAAAAAGAGGAGAAGGGTGAAGCGACCGCCTCTTTGCTTGAAGAGATGATCGGAAAATGGATTGACTCTATGGCATTTGGCAAGATGATGCGCTGGGGTGCGAGAAGTGATGAGTTCATCCGTCCGGTACGCTGGCTGCAGGTCAGACTGGGAGAGAGCTCTGTGCCGGTAGAGCTTTTTGGTGTTACCTCCGATACCAAAACCTATGTGCACCGTATGGTAAGCTATGATGCAGTCGAAGTACCGAGCATTGAAGCCTACCCTGATGTACTCAAAAAGGGAGCCGTTACTCTTGAGCCTTCAGATCGCGAGACACGCATTCTTGCCGAGTTTGATGCACTTGAAACAGAACACGGCATTGTCATCGAACGTGACAGTGCACTCTTGGCAGAAGTGGTTGCCATTACTGAAAACCCCAAAGCGCTTGTAGGGAAATTTGACAAGATGTTCCTCGAACTGCCGCCGGAAGTGATCATCACCTCTATGAAGGAGCATCAGCGCTACTTCCCGGTCTTTGAAAATGGCAAGATCACCAACAAATTTGTGGTAGTCTCCAATGCCTATACAGATGACTACTCCAAAGTGATTGCCGGAAATGAGCGTGTGCTGAAGCCAAGACTGGCTGACGGACTTTTCTTCTACCGCAATGACCTGCGTAACGGACTGAGTACTGCAGGGCTTGAGAAGGTACAGTTCATTGACGGACTGGGAACGTTGGCAGACAAGATCAAGCGTGAAAAGGGCATTGCGCTTAGGCTACTTGCGCTTTATATAGATAAACTTGAAGCACAAACCGGCAAAACACCTGCAGAGCTTGAAAAACTGATGGACAGAGCGGTCGAGCTTGCCAAGGCAGACCTGATGAGCGAGATGGTGTATGAATTTACAGAGCTTCAGGGGTTGATGGGCTACTACTATGCCAAAGCGCTTGGAGAAGATCCACTGGTTTATAATGCGATCAAAGAGCAGTATATGCCTGTGGGTGAAGGTGCATATCTTCCGCGTTCA
>JALTYW010000027.1 GCA_027046415.1 Sulfurovum sp. | reverse complement strand
ACCTAGCACCATGTGTACTGAGTCTTTAATACTGTAAAGATACTCCAGCACCGCCAACGAATCATCCCCGCGGTTGACAACATCCCCTGCCAGCCACAATGTATCATAACGCGGGTCAAACTGGATTATTTGCAGCAGTTTCTGAAAGGAAGTGTAACACCCCTGAATATCGCCGATAGCCCATATACTCATTGGAGGAACTCCAATGAGTGAGTGAATAGTGAATAGTGAATAGTGAATGGTTGTGGTATGCATTGCAAAGCAATGCGTTTATTTAATGTCGGTTTCTCATTCCTTACCCCAAGGGCACTTGTCACTTCGTTCGGGCGCATTCCTCATTCCTCATTCAATTTTTAATTTTTAATTTTTAATTCATTTGCATAAATGTTCGCTTTCTCCTCAAGCTTCATCGCCGCATACGCAGGAGAGGGAGAAGGCAGATAAACCCGTTCTATTTCAAGATAGCCAAAGTGTGTTTCAAAAAGTGCTTGTGCTTTTTTGCCTGTAAAGGCGATCTTTTGGATGCTGGGGTAGGACTCAAGCAGTTCCGGAATGTAATTGACCACCTCATCTTCAAGCGAACTGTCAAGCGAACTCTCACGGCTGCAGCTGCCTATCATATCCCAAAGTCCAAGCTTCATCTCTTTGAGCAGCCATAGCTTTTGGTCACGGTTAATTACAGGATATCCTGTAATCATTTTAAGAATCTTCCAAAACTGGTTTTGCGGATGGGCATAGTAAAAGTTGTTTTCAAACGATTTGATACTTGGAAAAGAGCCGAGTATTAACGTATGGGTATCGTTAAAAACAATAGGATCAAACGGATGTTGTAACGTTTTATTCACGATTTTCTCCTACAAAATGTAGTATTACTTGAAACCTATTCGGTGCGTGATTACGCACCCTACCTAAATCCTTAAACCTTAATCCTCATCCCTCATCCCTCAACGCTCATCACCTACACGCCTTCTGCATATTCCTCACCATCAATACCAACAACGCCAACGCAAAAATCTTGAAGTTGATCTCACTCCCTTTATGCGTAGCGACAAATGCGGCAGACTGGGTCATCTTCTCTCCAGCAAGCTGCATGGTCAAGATATCTGGCAGATAGTAGTGCCCAAACATCAATCCTGTTGCTACCACAAAAAAGGTCGCCACTTGCGTAATGGTATCACGCTCAAACTTTTTGTACTTGTATCCTTCATAAAGCACCACGGCAATGACCGTAAAATCCACCAGATAGGAGAGCCGTACAAAATTCTGCGTCATGATCAGCCCTTCTTGAAAGTGACTCAAGGCATCTGCGCCAAGCCACTGCTCAGTATGGAACGTAACCGGTGCTACCACAATTCCGGCAAAGAGTCCCGCTCCAAGCGTTACTCCAAGCAGTATCAAATACGCGATTGTTACTCGTCTAAACATTGGTTTCATTTTTATTTCCTTTGAAAATCTTGTTTGCCTGTCATTTCTCACTGGGTGCACAGATGTGTTGTCGCCCATATTTGCGAAGCAAGGCGACAAAAACATCGCCCGTGCACTTGAGAAATGACGATTTTTTGGTTACTTTTTTCTAAAAAAAGTAACATCAAAACACACTAAAAAAACGCTATCACAAACCCGCGGTCAAGCCCCGCAAGATCCTTGTAAAATGTAACGGATTTTACTCCAACTTCATTAACAAACGCTTGGATAGGGGCTTTTTGATCATACCCCATCTCGCACGCAAGCCACTTAGTACCCCTTTGTTTCACCTCCAAGATGATCTGCTTGAGCAGTTCATCTCCCACTCGACCTCCAAAAAGCGCCTCTTTAGGCTCATAATGGGCGACATTGGCTTCCAAAAGGGCATTTTGGGCAATGTAGGGAGGGTTTGAGACCACCATCTCAACAGACTGGGAGACTTCATCGAGCAGATTGCTTTTGCGCAGTTCTATCTGATGCGAAACTCCCAGCCTTTTGGCATTTTGTGCTGCGATCTTAAGCGGCATATCGCAAATATCGGTCGCGATAATATGCAGGTACGGAAACTTGCGTGCAAGGATGATGCTGATCGCTCCGCTGCCTACGCCTATCTCGGCAATGGACGTGATCTTCTCACTTTCAATGATCTTGGCAGCATGGTCAATGAGAATCTCAGTCTCCGGTCTTGGAATGAGCACTCCCTCAGCCACTTTCAGATGCACATCATAAAAACTCGCCTCACCGACAATATACTCATAGGGCTCATGCTTGGCACGTCTTGTTACCAGTGCTTCAAATGCCGCGACATCTGCTACTGTCTCATCCGGATGCAAGATCAGATAGGTACGCTCTTTGCCAAGATGATGTGCCAAAAGCAGCTCCGCTTCAAACTGCGGACGTTCACAACTCTGTTGAAGCGCTGATTTTGCCCATTTCAGTAATGCACCAATCGATGTATCTTTTTGCAAATAGGCTTCCTATTTCTGTTCTTCTTTGTCAATGAAGGCAAATATCCCCTCATTGGGCAGCGGCGGTTCTTCAAGTTTCTCTTCTTCACCAACAACTGTGTTGCTTGCATCATACCCCATCGCCTTGAGACGTTCGATGATCGGCGGGTGGGTATAATAGAAAAATATCACCAGCGGATGAGACTTTGGAAAGGCTTTGTTTTCAGTAACCAGCTTGAGCAGTGCCGAGATGAGATTTTCCTCTCCGCCCATCTGGGAGCCAAAGGCATCTGCTGCATACTCATTGTGGCGGCTGACATAGCTCATGAATGGTGTAAAGACAAAGCTAACCAACGGCAAGAGCAGCATCAGCATCGCAATCTTCACTCCCGCATGCGGCACCACACCCATTTGGGTAAAGAGGCTGTCGGGAAGGTGTCCAAAGAGGAAAAAGACCACAAAGAGCAGTCCTCCCATGAGAGCGATATTTTTCCAGATATCCCCGTGGCTGTAGTGTCCCAGTTCGTGTCCGAGTACTGCCAAGAGCTCCTCTTTATTGAGTTTCTCCAGCAGCGTATCAAAGAGCACCACACGTTTGCTCTTGCCAAGTCCGCCAAAGTAGGCATTGAGACGGCTGTCACGCTTGCTTGCATCCATGACGAAAATGCCGTCACTCTTGAGCCCTACTTTGTGCATCATATCTGTAATGGCCTCTTTGAGTTCTCCCTCTTCAAGTGGGTTGAACTTGTTGAAAATAGGTGCAATGAGGGTCGGATAGAGCACATTGACCAATACGGCAACGGCAAAAAGCAGCACAAAGCCCCAAAGCCACCACATCTCATAGTTACTGATGATCCACGCCAACAATGCAAAGAGCGCTCCGCCAATCACAAAGAACATCACCGCAGACTTCAACGTATCGACCACGAACATTTTGGGTGTCATCTTGTTGAAGTGGAAATCCTCATCTATCTTAAACTTCTGATAAAGCTCAAAAGGCAGCCCTACAATGTAGTTAATGGTCACAAAACCATACAAAAAGAGCACTGCCTGCCATATACTGCCTTCTACCTGCACCAGTGAGGAGAGCCACGCAAACCCCTTAAAGACCCACCAGACAAACATCAGGTAGTCCACAAAATGCTCCACAATCGCCAGCTTCTCCTTAGCAACCGCATAGTTTGCCGCCACCATATATTTTCCCTGCAGCATCAGTACCGGTGCCCTGCGCTTCTCCTGATTGATATATCCAATCTGCATCACAGAGATGTAGACCCGCATAAAGACATAGAGCGAATAGAGCCCAACAATCCATTCCAGCATACATTCTTTCCTTGTATATAAATGCGGCAAAATCACACTTCGATTGTCATTGGCACATTACCGGAGAATGGCGGAATAACGACAAGACGACAGTGCATCAGCCTTTCTTTATTTCTAAAGATCAATAAAGGGTAATATAGCAAGACGGACTTTAGCAAGCCTTAAAAGAGTATAATTCCACAAAAACCAAGGCATTATTATGGCACTCATCGACCTTTTCGACATCAAAAAACAGTACGACATCAAGTTACTTCTTGACGGGGTGGACTTCCACCTCAATGAAGGCGAACGTGTCGCCATCGTCGGCAAGAACGGATGCGGTAAATCGACACTCATGAAGATCGCCATCGGTGAAGAAGAGCCTACTGAAGGGAAAAGGGTTGTGGACCGCTCTATCCAGATAGAGATGCTCTCGCAGCAGCCTCTGTTTGATGCCAGACTCAATGTACGCCAAGCCATTGAGAACGAACTGACCGAACTCAAAGCGGCAAAGGAGTGCTACGATACGCTAACTACGCAAGTTGCCGAAGACTTCGAGAACAAACAGCTACTTGCCGAGCTTGAGGAGGTTACGGCTTATCTCGACCACCACAATGCATGGAGTCTTGATGACAAGATAGAACGCGTCTTGCAGGAGTTCAAACTCAAAGCCTATGAGGATCGTCTTGTTGTCTCACTCTCAGGGGGTGAGCAGCGGCGTGTGGCACTGGCATCGCTTATTTTGAAAAAGCCTGACGTGCTGCTGCTTGACGAGCCGACCAACCACCTCGATGTCTATATGGTCGAATTTCTTGAAGATATTTTGCTCAAAGAGAAGTTTACATTGCTGTTCATCTCCCACGACCGTCACTTCATCGACACCATCGCCACCCGGGTCATCGAGGTTGAAAACCAGAAACTGGTCTCCTACAAGGGAGGCTACCGTGACTACCTTGCGCAAAAAGAGGCACGTATGCAAGCGTTAGCCAAACAGCATGAGAACCTGCTCAAACTGCTTAAGCATGAAGAGGAGTGGCTGGGTAAAAGTGTCCGTGCCCGTGAAAAGCGTAATCAGGGGCGTAAAGCCAGGGTTTTCAAGCTAAGAGAAGAGGCAAAAAAGAACCCCACACTCATACGCAAAATGAAGCTTGAACTCGAACGGGAGAAAAAACACTTCAACAGAGAAAAGAGTGTGGGCAAAAAAAAGATGCTCTTTGAGATCGAGCACCTCTACTACACCATTGCAGGAAAAGAACTCATCAAAGACTTCTCTACGCGTATTTTGCAGCGTGACAAGATCGCTATTGTCGGTGTCAACGGAGCGGGAAAGTCGACCCTTCTTAGACTCCTGCTTGGCAGACTCACACCTGACAGCGGTACCATCAAAAGAGGAGAGTTCTCCATCGGCTACTTCGACCAGCACAGAGAGATGCTCAAAGAGGAAGAGACCCTCATTGGCACCTTCTGCCCCAACGGCGGAGACCACATTCAGGTGCGCGGTAGCAACATGCATGTCTATGCCTACCTCAAACAGTTTCTCTTCCCCGAAGAGTTCCTGACCAAAAAGATAGGACAGCTTAGCGGCGGAGAGAAAAACCGTGTCGCCCTTGCCCTGCTTTTTACCAAAAATGTCGACTGTCTCATCCTCGATGAGCCGACCAACGATCTGGACATTCAGACCATCAACATCCTCGAAGAGCAGCTGCTCAACTTCCCCGGTGCCATTCTCTTCGTCTCGCACGACCGCTACTTTGTAGACAAGATCGCCTCCAAACTCTTCATCTTCAAAGGCAACGGCATTGTCGAAGAGTCCTACCAGAGCTACACCGAATACCTTGAGATCGAAAAAGAGATCAAAGAGATAGAACAGATCGCACAGGATGCAGAGACTTCTGCAACCAAAACAGAAAAAGCACCCAAAGCGGAGAAGAAAAAACCGACAAAACTCAGCTACAAAGACCAGCGTGACCTTGACATCCTCCCCGATGAGATAGAAGTACTGGAAACCAAAATAGACGAGCTCAACGCCTGTCTTGGCGATCCGGAGTGTTATGGACAAAAAGGGCTGACTGCACTGAGTGAGGAACTTGCTGAAATTGAAAAAGAGTATGAAGCAAAGAGTGAACGGTATCTTGAGGTATTGGAGATGTATGAGGCGTTGCAGAGTTAGCATCTTCGAGTTAAAGTAAGATTTCGGGTTGCTATTTAGCCCGTTTTTCCAAATAATCTACAATCAATTTCTTCTTCATCTCGATACCAATTCCACGATGAATTTTTAGCAGCATTTTCATCGGAGAGAAGAGACCACCATCCAATGCATTGGTTGTATTGGGGATAGACAGTTCCGGGTATT
>JALTYW010000026.1 GCA_027046415.1 Sulfurovum sp. | reverse complement strand
GATCTCAACCGGACGACCATCTTCAAGATACGGCATATCGATCTCAGGAACGATGTTAGAGACAATACCCTTGTTCCCGTGACGCCCTGCCATCTTGTCCCCGACTTTCAGTTTACGCTTGGTTGCGATATATACTTTAACAAGTTTGGTAACACCTGAAGGGAGGATATCGTCTTTCTCAAGGATAGAGAGTTTCTCCTCATGCTCCTGCTTCAGACGCTTCTTCTGCTTGAGGAAGTAGTTCTTCAGTGCTTCATACTCATTCTGTACATCATCACTGTAGGACTGTACCACACCTCTAAGTGCAAAACGGTTCACCCCTTTGATGATCTCTTCAGGAATCTTCTCACCCGCTTTATATTCCGTCTCTCCAACAGTCACATCTTTCACAAGCTCCTGTGTAGAGAGGTAGTGTGCAATTCTCAAAATCTCCTCACGGTCGATCATCAGAAGCTGATCATGGTGGTCACTGTCAAGCTGTGCCTTCTCCTCTTCATAAGCCTGGATTGCACGTGCATCCTTCTCGTACCCTTTCTTGGTAAAGACTTTGATATCAACGACAACACCCTCCATAGAGGCTGGGCAGTAGAGTGATTTGTTGACTACGTGACCTGCTTTTTCGCCGAAGATCGCTCGCAACAGTCTCTCTTCCGGTGTCGGTTTGATCTCACCTTTTGGAGAAACCTTACCTACAAGGATCATTCCCGGCTTCACATAGGTACCGATCTTGACAATACCACTCTCATCAAGGTGCAGCAGTTCATCTTCACGGATATTCGGGATATCCCTGGTGATCTCCTCCGTTCCATGCTTGAGTTCACGCGCCTCCACCTCTTTTTCATACGTATGAACAGAGGTAAAGGTGTCTTCACGAATGATCTTCTCAGAGACAATAATCGCATCCTCGTAGTTGTACCCGTACCATGGCATGAAGGCAACCATAATGTTCTTACCGATCGCCAGTTCACCCTGATCCATGTTCGCACCATCTGCAATCACCTGTCCGGCTTTGATCTCATCACCAAGCTTCACGATTGGTGTCTGTGTGAATGTGGTGTTCTGGTTGGTACGCATATTCTTCTCAAGCGGATAGTGGTCGATGAATACACCCGTCTCATCTTCTCCCATAATGTAGATGTTCTTCGCATCTACCTTCTCCACTCTACCTGAACGCTTCGCTTTGACTGCTTCCCATGCATCGCGGGAAACGATCGCTTCCATACCTGTACCGACTACCGGTGCTTCAGTTTTCAAAAGCGGTACTGCCTGACGCTGCATGTTCGATCCCATCAGTGCACGGTTGGCGTCATCATGCTCAAGGAATGGAATGAGTGCTGCGGCAGAACCGGAGATCATCAGTGGTGAAATATCGATCAGGTCAACACGGCTTCTGTCGTTAAGCTCGATATTTCCGTTCAGTCTTGTTTCGATAAGGTCTTCAACAATATAACCGTTCTCATCTACTTTGGTCGATGCTGGTGCAATACACTTATCCTCTTCCTGAGTCGCTGTCACATAGACAATCTCATCTGTCACTTTTCCATCTTTGACCACTTTGTACGGTGCTTCGATGAAGCCATGCTCATTTACTTTTGAGTAGGTTGCCAGTGTGTTAATCAGACCAATATTCTGCCCTTCCGGTGTCTCGATCGGACAGATACGTCCGTAGTGTGTCGGGTGGACATCACGTACTTCAAATCCGGCTCTCTCTTTGACAAGACCACCCTCACCCAGTGCAGAGAGACGACGTTTGTGTGTCACTTCCGACAGCGGGTTGGTCTGATCCATGAACTGTGAGAGCTGTCCGCTTGAGAAGAACTCAAGGATCGTATTGGTGATCATCTTAGAGTTAACCAAATCGTGTGGCATCAACTCATCGAGTGTACCGGAGATCGTCGTCATCTTATCCTTGATCGCCTTCTGCATCTTGATTAGACCATTATGCAGTTCATTACCAAGTAGTTCACCAATCGCACGGATACGTCTGTTACCAAGGTGGTCACGGTCATCGATGTGTCCCTGTCCGTTTTTAACCTTGATCAGGTACTTGACAGTATTGATCAAATCTTCTGCAGTCAGTACAGTCGCGTACTCCGGTACATCCAGTCCCAGCTTGTGGTTCATTTTCATACGACCGACTTTGGTCAGGTCATATCTTTCAGGATCAAAAAAGAGCTGATGCAAAAATGCTTTTGCCGCTTCAGGAGTAACCGGTTCACCTGGTCTCATGACTTTGTAGATACGAATGGCAGAGAGTACGTTCTCATCATCGATTTCCTCTGTCTGCTTCAGTAGTCTGAGGCTCTCATTGTCTGCAATGAATGCATTGATAATAGACTGGTCTGTCCCTTCTGCCAAATCGTTGATAATCTCAATCTTGTCGATTCCCTGCTCGATCATCTTCTTCAGCTTCGCTTCATCAAGCGATGTAACGACATCATAGAGTACTTCTCCGCTCTCTTGGTCAATTACTGCCGAGGCGAGGTGTCTCTCCATCAGCGTTTCGAGAGAATACTCGATCCACTCAAGCCCTTCATCAATCAGTTTCTGTGCTTTTTTCTTTGTAAGACGCTTTCCGGCATTGACAACAATATTGCCATCCATATCACGCACATCATGTTCTGCTCTTCCGGAGAAGTCATTTGGGTCAAACTTAACGAGGAAGCGGTTGTCTTTAATGACAATCTCTTTGGTTGGGTAAAAGAGTTTGACGATATCCTCTTTCGAGTAGTCGAGTGCTCTAAAAAGAATCGTAACAGGAATTTTTCTTCTTTTGTTGATACGTGCATAGAGGATATCTTTTGCATCATACTCAAAATAAAGCCAGCTTCCTCTATCCGGAATAATCTGTGCAGAGTAGAGCAGACTTCCACCTGCTGTCGTTCCCTCTTCTTCTTTGAAAATAACACCAGGGCTTCTGTGAAGCTGATTGACAATAACCCTTTCAACCCCGTTTACGACAAAAGAGGTTCTGTCTGTCATCAAAGGAATATCACGTACAAAGACTGCCTGCTGCTTGATCTCTTTGGGATCAAGTTTCTCGCCTGTCTTCTCATCTCTGTTCCAAATGATCAGTTCAATGTTCATCTTTAGAGAAACAGAGTAGGTCAATCCTCTTTCCATACACTCACGAACCGTATATTTCGGCTTGATAATCTCGGAATTTTTATAGGTGAGTGTCAGACGGTTTTGCTGGTCATGGATTGGGAATGCGGATCTGAAAACCTTTTCCAGTGTTGAGTTTTTTCTATCTTTTTCACCCAACATCAAAAAGTCTTCATAACTTTTTTGCTGGAGCTGGAGCAGGTTGGGGATCTCTATCTCTCTGGGAGTCTTTGAAAAGTCGACACGGAGTCTGTTACCAGAATGCAAAGAATTTAACATGTTTATCCTTATGGTGGTGGTTGGTTAATGAATACTGTTGTTTGTTCAGACGTCTATTATTGAACGCGGTATAAAGGTTCAAAGATTAGATACACAAAGAAACTATTAGAGGAGGGTATGAAATGTCTCCGAATAGTTTATCACTGCACCCAATGTAGTTAGGTTTCACACACTTCCCGGGAAGTACCCGGGAAAACGCAAAGCGTCAAGATTACTTGAGCTCACAAGAAGCGCCAGCTTCTTCGATTTGTTTTTTAAGCTCTTCTGCTTCTTCTTTAGATACACCCTCTTTCAGTACAGATGGTACCTCTTCAACAGCAGCTTTTGCTTCTTTCAGTCCAAGACCAGTGATCGCTCTTACCACTTTAATAGTGTTGATCTTCTTCGCACCAGCGTCAGTCAGAACAACATTGAATTCAGTCTGCTCTTCAGCAGCCTCAGCAGCACCGCCGGCAGCACCAGCAGCAACGACAGTTGCCTGCGCAGTTACACCAAATTTCTCTTCAAATTCTTTTACAAGCTCAGAAAGCTCAAGTACAGAAAGGTTAGAAATAAATTCTAATACATCTTCTTTAGTTGTTGCCATAGTTTTTTCCTTTTATGAACAATTTTTCCAGATTTACCAAGAGTTGCCTCTTGTCAAAAGAGCCGTGCAGCTCTCACCTTCGCCTTCACGGCTTCACTTTCGTTACGACCGTTTCGGTTCCGAAGCTACAAATGACAAGCAGTTGTCATTTGCTTTACGCTTCTCAAGCCTCTTCTGATTCTTTTTTCTCAGCAAGCGCTTTCAAGCCGATAGTAAAGTTGGTGATCGGTGCATTCCAAACATTGAGAAGCATACCAAGCAGTTCGTCTCTTGTTGGAAGCTTCGCCATCGCATTGATGGTAGCCATATCAGCCACTTTACCTTCGATCAAACCTGTTTTGATCGAAAAGTGTTCTTTAAACTGTGTTGCAGCTTTGTCAGCGATCTTACAAGGCAGTACCTGAGTATCACCCCAGATCACAAGGTTGGTGTCTTTGAAGTCAACTGCTTCACAACCTGCATTTTCCAATGCGATTGCAGCAAGTCTGTTCTTGACAACCTTGACTTTTGTCTCTTCTTCACGTGCCATGTTACGCACAGTTTCGAGCTCTTCAACAGTCATACCTTTGTAATCACAGACGATGATTGCGCCGGCATCTTTGAACTCTGCCGTCATCTCTGCAACCAGCTCTTCTTTTCTGGTTCTTGTCATTTCTACTCCTTCCGACCTTCAAACAGGGTGTATGGTCTAAGCCATACCCATCTCCCTTTTCGGAGAGACTAATTAAGCTTTCGCCCCCGCTATCTTCAGTCTAAGATCAAGACGTTAGTAACCCTAAGTCTTCAGCCGTAAAAGCGTACTTTTACCGATGAAAAATTATGATCTCGCAAAGAGGCAAGCCCCCTTGCAACATATTACTTGATATCCATCACTTCAGCAGTATCGAGTGTCACAGACGGACTCATAGTCAAAGATACTGCAGCGTTTGTAATGTATCTGCCTTTTGCAGATGCAGGCTTGGCTTTGTTGATCGCTTCAACGAATGTGTTGAAGTTCTCTCTGATCTTCTCTGTATCGAAAGAGACTTTACCGATACCCGCGTGGATATTCCCTTTTTTGTCAACACGGAAGTTTACCTGTCCACCCTTTGCGTTTTCAACTGCTTTGGCGACATCCATAGTGACAGTACCTGTTTTAGGGTTTGGCATCAAACCTTTTGGTCCAAGGATTCTTGCTACTTTACCAAGTACACCCATCATATCAGGTGTAGAGATCACGATATCAAAATCGATGTTCCCTGCCTGAATCTGCTCGATCAGCTCATCAGAACCGACAAGATCTGCTCCGGCTGCTTTTGCTTCGTCTGCTTTTGCATCTTTTGCAAATACAGCAACTTTTACTTTTTTACCTGTACCGTGAGGAAGAACAACAGACCCTCTTACCATTTGATCAGCATGTCTTGGGTCAACATTCAGGTTCAGTGCTACTTCGACAGTTTCATCGAATTTTGCAGACTTGAGTTCTTTGAGTGTAGCCATCGCTTCTTCTACACTGTATCTTTTTGCCGGGTCGATTTTTTTAAGAAGTGCTTCTCTTCTTTTGCTTAGTTTTTTTGCCATTGTTTTCTCCGCTTATAATGCTCCCACATTTTTTAAATCATGTGGTTCAGATTGTCGTTACAGTTTTGTTTGCGCAGACTTAGTCTACGATCTCAATACCCATACTTCTGCAGCTTCCCGCAATGATTCTTGCCGCCGCTTCTCTGTCAGTTGTATTGAGGTCTGCGATCTTCTGGTCAATGATCTCTTCAAGCTTCGCTTTGGTGATAGAACCTACTTTGTTCAGAAGAGGGTTATCTGTACCTTTTTTAACGCCTGCAGCTTTCATGATCAGATCTGACGCCGGTGGCTGCTTGGTTTCAAATGTAAAGCTTCTGTCAGTATAGACAGTAACGATTACTGGGATTTTAAAGCCCATTTTGTCTTTTGTCTTTTCATTGAATGCTTTACAGAACTCCATAATGTTAACACCACGCTGACCGAGTGCTGGTCCTACCGGCGGTGATGGGTTAGCTTGACCCGCAGGGATCATCATCTTAAACTTTTCAGCTATTTTCTTTGCCATCTGTTCTTCCTTTGTGTAATTTGACCGCTATGGTCTTATATGATCTTCTCTACCTGGGTAT
>JALTYW010000025.1 GCA_027046415.1 Sulfurovum sp. | reverse complement strand
ATGACACTTTTTTCGTTGTCATCATACTTCAGTACCACTTTAATGGTCTTCTTGTTTCCGTCTTCCTTCACTTTGTAGCTCTCAAGGTAACCTTTGTCTACAAAAATCGCAACGATCGCTTCGATCATATTGGAGTGAAGGAGTGTTGTTGTATCCAGTCTTCTCTGCGCAGCGTTTCTGATACGAGTCAGTGAGTCTGCAATAATATCTGTCATCATCTTTTACTTCTCCTTACCAGCTTGCTTTACGCATACCAGGAATAAGACCTTCGTTGGCCATTTTTCTCAAACATACACGGCACAGACCGAAATCTCTGTATACAGAGTGCGGTCTACCGCAGATGTTACATCTTGTGTACGCCTGTACAGCGAACTTAGGTTTTCTCTTCTGCTTTGCAATCATCGATTTCTTAGCCATTAGTTTCTCCCTTTAGCGAAAGGCATACCAAGCTTCTCTAAAAGCGTGAATGCTTCTTTATCATCTTCAGTACTTGTTACGATCGTAATGTTCATCCCGTGTGTTTTGATAATGCTGTCAAAATCCACTTCCGGGAACATCAACTGCTCTTGAAGACCGAAGTTGTAGTTACCGCGACCGTCAAAACCTTTTCTTGGTACACCTCTAAAGTCTTTCACTCTTGGCAGTGCAATCGAAACGAGCTTGTCAAAGAAGTTGTACATGTTCTCGCCTCTGAGTGTTACTCTGATACCGGAAGGCGCGCCCTCTCTCGCTTTAAATCCTGCAACAGATTTTTTAGCGTTGACGATCACTGCTTTCTGACCGGCGATAAGAGAGATAGTATCTGCCATGTTTGCGATAAGCTTGGAATCTCTTCCTTCCTCACCTGCACCGACAGAGATAACGATCTTTTCAAGCTTCGGTGTCTGCATCGGGTTTTTGATCCCACACTCTTCTCTCAGTGCAGGCACGATGTCATTGTACTTTTGCTTCATTCTACTCATAGGATTAGCCCTCTACTTTTTTTACGTTTGAGACGTGGATAGGCATCTCTTTGTTGACAAATCCACCCTCTTTGTTCTGCTCGCTCGGCTTGACTGCTTTTTTAGCCAGTTTACACCCTGCAACGATCACAGCATCTTTTTTGGGAAGTACCTGCAGTACCTCTCCGGTTTTGCCTTTGTCATCACCAGCGATGATCTGAACCTGATCACCCTTTTTGATTTTGAACTTCTTCGCCATTACCATACCTCCGGTGCGAGGGATACAATTTTCATGAATCCTGCATATCTTGTTTCACGACTTACAGGTCCGAAGATACGTGTACCGATCGGCTCCTTTTTGTCGTCGATGATTACCGCCGCGTTGTCGTCGAATCTGATCAGTGATCCGTTTTCTCTCTGGATCTCTTTTTTGGTTCTGACAACAACTGCTTTGACAACCTTACCTTTTTTTACTTTACCTGTCGGAAGTGCCTTCTTTACAGAAGCAACGATCACGTCACCTACAGATGCATATCTTCTTTTGGATCCGCCAAGAACCTTGATACACATAATCTCTTTTGCACCGGAGTTGTCCGCTACATTCAGTCTAGTAAATCCCTGGATCATTACACTTCTCCTCTCTTCACGATTTCAAGAAGTCTGAAGCTTTTGTTCTTGGAGAGCGGTCTGCACTCGATCGCTGTGATCGTATCTCCAACATTCACATCATTCTTTTCATCATGAACAAGATATTTTTTAAATCTTTTTACTGTCTTGTGATATCTTGGGTGAAGTACACGACGCTCAACCAGTACGGTTGCTGTCTTGTCTCCAGCCTTTTTGATCACTGTTCCTTGTATTTGTCTTTTTGGCATAGGTGACCCCTTACTTCGATCTTACAGCAGTGAGTGCTGTCTGGATTCTAGCGATGTCTTTTTTCGCTGTTTTCAACTCGGAAGTGTTTGTAAGCTGCATTGTTTTCAACTTTGCATTCAGTGTAAACAGTTCAAGTTTCTTCTCTTTGAGCATCTCAAGCAGTTCTGCTTCGCTCTTCTCTTTCAAATCAATATATTTCATTACTGTCCTTTGAAGTGATGATTTTACACTTGAATGGCAGTTTATGGATCGCCAGTGTCAACGCCTCACGTGCGAGAGACTCTTCAACACCTGCCATTTCAAAGATGATACGTCCGGGCTTGATGTTCATCACCCATCTGTCCACAGCACCTTTACCTTTACCCATTCTCGTTTCGAGTGGCTTGGCAGTAAGAGGCTTGTCCGGGAATACACGGATCCATGTTTTACCGGTTCTGCTGATCTTTCTTGTCATGGTAATACGCGCCGCTTCGATCTGGCGTGAATCGATACGTCCAGCCTCTACCGCTTTGATCGCGATATCACCGAACTCGATTTTGTTACCTCTGAAAGACTTACCGCGGTTACGGCCTTTTTGCTGCTTTCTCCATTTGGTTCTTTTAGGCATCAACATGGTTATTCACCTCTCTTTCTGGAAGGTCTGCGACCACCCTTTTTCTCTTCTTTCGGCTCAACCTGAATCCCTTTTGCAAGTACTTCACCTTTGAAGATCCAGACTTTGATACCGATGATTCCGTATGTAGTGTGTGCTTCAGCAAAACCGTAATCGATTTTCGCTCTGAGTGTATGCAGTGGCACACGACCCTCAAGGTACCACTCGGTTCTTGCCATTTCAGCACCGCCAAGTCTACCTGATACAGAAATTTTGATCCCTTTTGCACCAGACTTGAGTGCACCCTGAATCACTTTTTTCATTGCACGTCTGAAGGCAACACGGCGCTCAAGCTGTGTAGCAACATTCTCTGCTGCAAGCTGTGCAGATGCCTGAGGACGCTTCTCTTCTTTAATGTTGATCGCAACATCTTTACCAAGCATTTTGGTCAGTGTCGCTTTCAGTTTTTCGATATCTGCACCCTTTTTACCGATGATAATACCAGGACGTGCAGTAACGATGTTGATTCTGAGTTTCTTGACAGTTCTTTCAATGATGATGTTGGAAACACCTGCATAGAAAAGCTCTTTTTTCAGGAACTTTCTGATTTTATAGTCTTCTGCAAGGAAATCAGCTGCTCTTGTTTTTGCAGGGAACCATCTTGACTCCCAGTTTCTGTTAATTCCGAGTCTAAGACCTATCGGATTGACTTTCTGACCCATATTATGCGTCCTCCCCATCTTTTTTCGCTGGACCAACTTCTACAAGGATATGTGCCGTTGGTTTAATGATTCTTGACGCAGTACCTCTTGCTCTAGGTCTCCATCTTTTCATTACAGCCGCTTTGTCTACTCTACAAGAAGTGATCTCAACCTCTTCTGGCTCATAGTCACCGTTGGCTACCGCTGATGCGATCACTTTGGAGATGATGCCCGCTGCTTTGTTAGGCATGAACTCAAGTGATGCAAGTGCCAGCTCGGCATTCATACCCTGCACTTCTTTTGCGATCAGTCTGGCTTTAGTAGGAGATACTCTTACGAATTTCAATAGTGCTCTACTCATATTAACCTACCTTCTTCTGAACAGAACCTTTGTGGCCCTTGAATGTTCTTGTTGGTGCAAATTCACCAAGCTTGTACCCTACATGGTTCTCAGTGATGAACACAGGAACGAACTGGCGTCCGTTGTGTACGTTGATTGTCAAACCGATAAACTCAGGGAAGATCACAGATCTTCTTGACCATGTTTTGATCGGCTTGTTAGAACCCTCTTCTTTTGCCTTAAGCACTTTTTTCATTAGGTGACCATCGATGAATGGACCTTTTTTTAACGATCTTGCCATATCTTAGCCCCTTACTTTTTTCTCTTGCTAATGATGAGTTTGTCACTAGCTTTTTTCTTACGAGTCTTGAACCCTTTGGTTGGCATACCCCAAGGAGATACCGGGTGACGACCAGAGTTTGTCTTACCTTCACCACCACCGTGTGGGTGATCGATCGGGTTCATTGCAGAACCACGTGTCTGAGGTCTGATACCAAGGTGTCTGCTTCTACCGGCTTTACCGATAACGATGTTTGCAAAGTCTTCGTTACCTACGGTACCGATAGTTGCAAGACACTCACCAAGTACATATCTCATCTCACCGGATGGGAGTCTGAGAGAGACATATTTTCCATCTCTACCCATGATCTGAGCATAACCGCCTGCTGAACGTGCGATCTGACCGCCGTGTCCCGGGCTGAGCTCGATGTTGTGTACCAGTGTACCCACAGGGATGTTCTTCAGCTTCATTGCATTACCGGTTTTGATGTCCAGTCCAGCTTCGGCAGACATGATTTTGTCACCGACATTAAGCCCTTTTGGCTGAAGGATGTATCTTCTGTCACCGTCTGTATATTTGACAAGACAGATTCTACAGTTTCTGTACGGATCGTATTCGACCGTTGCTACTGTACCTTCAACACCGAATTTGTTTCTCTTGAAATCGATGATTCTGTACAGTTTTTTTGCACCCGCTTCTCTGTGACGGGAAGTGATTCTACCGTTGCTGTTTCTACCTGCAGATCTTGGAAGATTCTTTAGGAGTGATCTAACACTTGCTTTGGCAGTGATGTCACTGCTGTCAAGGTTAGTCATATAACGACGGGAAGGTGTGGTTGGTTTATATGTTTTGATTGCCATCTTCTATCCTTATACCGCTAAGCTTTCGATCTTTGCATCTTCAGGAAGCTTGACGTAGAACTTTTTGGTGTCCGGTCTTTTTCCTTCGATACCTTTGAAACGCTTCACTTTTCCGTTTACTCTCATAGAGTTCACTTTCAGTGGTGTGATCCCGAAGAACTCTTTGAAAACCTCTTTGAGACCGTTTTTAGTCATTCTTGGAGTTGTCTGAACTACGATGACACCCTCTTCCTGAAGAGCCAGGCTCTTCTCTGTATACATAATTGATTTGATATCTGTAATATCTGCCATCTTAAGCCTCTTTTGTCAATTTATCAAATACAGCTTTCTCGATCACTACAGAGTGATATGCCGCTGCGAGGTAAGCATTTAGCTCATTCTCTTCGATAAGGTATGCATTCTGAAGGTTTCTGAATGCGAGGAATGTTTTGTCATCGATCATCTCTTTGACAACCAGTACATCTCTCTGGTTCAGTCCATTGACAAACGCAAGTGCATCTTTTGTCTTTCCAGATTCAACGCTGACACTGTCAACAACAAAAAGCGCATCATTTGCCGCTTTTTCCGCAAGTGCATGATAAAGCGCAAGTTTTTTCTGCTTTTTGTTCACTTTCAGATCATAGTTTCTGTTTGTGCTTGGTCCAAACGCTACACCACCGCCGACAAAGTGAGGTGCTCTGATAGAACCCTGTCTTGCACGACCGCCGCCTTTTTGCGCAAATGGTTTTTTACCACCACCGCTTACAGCAGATCTGTTCTTTGTCTGTGCAGTGTTCGCTCTGAGTCCTGCCGCATATGCTTTACAGTAAAGGTAAAGGTTGTGCGGGTGAACTTCCAGAAAACTTTGTGGAAGGTCTGTTGTTTTAATAGTTGTTACATTGCTCATTTAACGATCCTTACCAATCCTCTGGCACCGTTGTGTCCAGGAATTGAACCTTTTAATACTAGGATGCCGTTCTCAGCATCGAATGAAATCACTTCATTTTTTACTGTTACTTTGGTGTTACCGTACTGTCCAGGCATCTTTTTACCCTTCTGTACACGTCCTGGCCACTCGGCGTTACCGATAGAACCGATACGTCTTCCGAATCTGTGTCCGTGAGAACCAGGTCCGCCACCAAATCCGTGACGCTTCATACCACCCTGAAAACCTCTACCTTTGGTGTTCAAAGATGTCTTGACAACCGCTGCTTCCGCGAGTGGTGCCGGGTTCAGGTCACCTGCTTCAGTACCTTCAGCCACTTCGATGGTCATGAACTTGTTGAACTCTTTGGAGATACCATACTTGTTCTGCTGACCTTCGATCGCTTTGTTGATCTTCTTGCTGCTGTTGTACGCTACGAGTGCTTTTCCGTCTTCTCTTACTTCACACACTTTTGCATCAACGACTTTGAGAAGTGTAACTGGAACACTTGGTACGTCGATGGTTCTGCTCATACCAATTTTTTCTACGATAAATTCCATTCTCTACTCCTACTTGTCCATTGATCTGATCTCAACTTCGATCTCAGGCGCAAGATCCAACTTCATCAGTGAGTCGATGGTGTCGGAAGTGGCTGAAACGATGTCGATCATTCTTCCGTGAAT